>NZ_JALKFY010000180.1:0-261 GCF_023242985.1 Frankia sp. Mgl5
TTCCTCGATATCATGGGTGATCATGATCACGGTGCTGCCCAATCGCTGCCACATCTCTAACAGCCACTCCTGCATCTCCAGCCGCGTGATTCCGTCCAATGCACTGAACGGCTCATCAAGCAGCATCAGATCACAGCCGGTTAAGATGGTGCGAAGAAATGAGACGCGCTGCCTCATTCCTCCCGAAAGCTGATCAGGATATGCATCTGCGCAACCCGCCAAACCGAACAGAGCCAACCGCTCTATCACCTGCTCTCGCGC
>NZ_JALKFY010000181.1:0-261 GCF_023242985.1 Frankia sp. Mgl5
TTGCCACAGAGGCGGCTTTGCGCAGGTCTTCGATGCGACCATTGGTGCAGGAACCGATAAAGACGCGATCGATTTTGATTTCGCTCATCGGGGTCCCTGGTGTCAAGCCCATATAATCGAGAGCGTCCGTTGCCGCTTTGCGATCATTGGCAGAGGCGAACGAATCCGGATGTGGTACGGCAGAGGTGATATCAGTCCCCATCCCTGGACTCGTACCCCAGGTTACTTGCGGAGCGATTTCGCTTGCTTCAATCTCAACGG
>NZ_JALKFY010000182.1:0-261 GCF_023242985.1 Frankia sp. Mgl5
GTACGACAGCGTCGAAGTGGATGTGGAGGGGCTTGGCCGGGTAGCCTGCGATATCGCCTATGGCGGCAATTTTTACGCGATTATCGACGCACGCAAGCTGGGGCTGGAGCTGGTTTCTGCCCATGCATCTGCAATCGTGGAGACGGCCGTGCGAATTCGCAAAGCGATCAACCATTCTTTTGAGGTGGTTCATCCCGAGCATCGGTTTATTAAGGGCTTGACTCATGTGGAGTTTTATACCGACCCTACCCATCCCGAGGC
>NZ_JALKFY010000183.1:0-261 GCF_023242985.1 Frankia sp. Mgl5
CTTCCATCGGTCCGAGGTTTCGCATCTGCTGCATGGAGTCGAGGAACATGTCAAAGGTAAACTCCCCTTGACGCATCTGCTTCTCCATCTGCTTCGCTTTCTCGGTGTCGACCGCTTCCTGCGCTTTTTCAATCAGGCTGAGCACATCGCCCATGCCGAGAATCCGCGAAGCCATGCGGTCGGGGTGGAACGGCTCAAGCGCGTCCAGCTTCTCGCCCATCGCGGCGAACTTGATCGGCTTGCCGGTTACCGCTTTGACGG
>NZ_JALKFY010000184.1:0-261 GCF_023242985.1 Frankia sp. Mgl5
TCCCTATGAAGAGGCAGCTTACGATATTTATCCCTTAGATCTCCCCGGAAAAGGCCTCGGTGTTGGCCGGATCGGAAAGCTGGCCGAACCGATGAAGCTGCGCGATCTGACGCTTTTGGTCAAAGAACGCTTCCATCTGCAGGGCGTTCGCGTAGTCGGGGAGTTGGACGATCTGGTCCGCATGGTGGCGATTGTCGGCGGAGATGGCAATTCGTTTGGCGAAAAAGCGCTTTTTCGCGGGGCCGATGTCTTTCTAACCGG
>NZ_JALKFY010000185.1:0-261 GCF_023242985.1 Frankia sp. Mgl5
GCTCTCGCTCCGAAAAGTCTCTTTCAAACAAACTGGTGACCGATTGCCGGGACGCATTACGTTCTGGCGCATCAGAGGCGGCTGCCTCCGTACGTTCGCGAAACGAAGCAGGCAAATTCTCCAGTTGGATCACTCCTCCTTCCTGCAAAATCGAAAGGCGTTCGATCGTGTTGCGCAGCTGCCTGATGTTACCCGGCCATGGGTAGTCGTACAGCGCCCGCATCACTTCCGAAGCGATCCGTGGAACAGGCTGTTCATGGG
>NZ_JALKFY010000186.1:0-261 GCF_023242985.1 Frankia sp. Mgl5
CTTCTCAACGCTTCCTTTTTCGCCAGTCGGGCAATCTCCCGGCCTGTTTCATCGCTCGCGTCCACTTCAGCCGCCTCCAACGCACTCAGCCAGCGTCCCCAGACACCGCCTTCGGCACGAAGCTTCTCTTCATCCACGTCAGGCCAGGTCTTGTCGACGAATTGAATATGGAAAAAGTGAGCGAAACTGGACTGCAGCAGTTCGAGGGAAGGAGTAAAATGATTGACCCGTTCACCAGCAAAAGTCACATAGAGCAGATCG
>NZ_JALKFY010000187.1:0-260 GCF_023242985.1 Frankia sp. Mgl5
TCCACGTGCTGATCAAGCGACATCCCAGCGTCGGCCAAAAGTACCTTGCGCACCAGCGAGAAGCCGTTGCTGTGAACGCCGCTGGAGGCAATTCCGATCAAAACGTCCCCAGGCGCAACAGTTGCTCCCGTAATCAGCTTCGATTCATCGACCACACCGACCGTAAAGCCGGCGATATCGTATTCGCCTTCCGCATACACGCCGGGCATTTCCGCTGTTTCCCCGCCGATCAGAGCACATCCTGCCTGGGCGCAGCCATC
>NZ_JALKFY010000188.1:0-260 GCF_023242985.1 Frankia sp. Mgl5
CGGGTGACCAAGGGAGATCCCCAACTTGCTGCAAGTCTGGCTGACCATCTCCACCCCCATCACCAAATGGCCGATCAATTGACCCGGCGTCGTATACTCGGGAGCAATCGCGTCAGATAGCTCGTACAGTTTGCCGATATCATGCAGGATGCAGGTGGCGTAAAGCACGTCCTTGTCCACTTGCGGATAGAGCGGCAGCAAGCGCTCAGCCAACGCGAGCAGGGAAACGGTATGCTCCAGAAGACCGCTGTAGTAATGAT
>NZ_JALKFY010000189.1:0-260 GCF_023242985.1 Frankia sp. Mgl5
TCCCCGGGGAATCGCTCCGCTATCTGATCAATCGCTGCGGGGAAGAACAGATTCCGCTCTATATCGACCCTGTATCGTCGGCAAAGGCGAAAAAGCTGCCGGAGAGACTGGATGGTGTAGATACGATCCTGCCCAACAGGGAAGAAGCAGAGATTCTCGCCAGCATGGAGATCGTTACCATAGAGGATTGCCAGGAAGCGTGTCGGCGCATCAGGGAACGCGGTGTAAAGAATGTGATCGTGACACTGGGCGAGCAGGGT
>NZ_JALKFY010000641.1:0-33895 GCF_023242985.1 Frankia sp. Mgl5
GGCCGCCGCCGGCCGGCGGCGCCGCCGTGCGCGTCGACCGCCCCCGGGTCGCGGCGGCGCGTTCCGGCTTGGGGCCGCTCCCCGCCGGGCGGGTCGTGCTCCCACGCGCCGTTGTACTCCGCGCGCTGGTCGTCCGCGCCGTAGTGCTCCGCGCGGCCGTGCTCCGCGCCGTGCCCGTGCGGGCCGTGCCGCTCCGAGCCGCCGTCCCGCGGGACGGCGTGCCCGTGGCCCTGGTGCCGGTCGCCGCGGCGCGGGCCGTCGTGCCGCGGGACGCGCCCGCCCGCGAGCCTCGGGCGGAGGTGGACCGGCCGGACGCCGGGCCCGCTGTCGAGGCCGCGGCAGTCGAACTCGCGGCAACGGGCGAGCTCGTCGCGGTGGGCGAAGACGGGGCAGGCGAGCCGCCGGCGGGCGCGGTCGCGGCGGGCGGGCGGGGCGCCGTGTGCTGGTCGGTACCCGCCTCGCCGGCCCGGGTGGGAGCGCTTCCCGACCTGGTCGCCGCCGAGGCCGTGGCGCTCGCCGGCGGCACGGCGGAGAAGGGAGGGGTGACCGCCTGGATCGACTCCGGGCGACCGACCGAGCCGCTGATGGCGCCGGCGCCGTTACTGGACGTGCCGGTCTCCGATGAACTGGTCGCCATGGTCCCGTTCCCTCCGTCGCGCGTCCCGAAGCAGCAAGCCTAGGTTAGATCATTATTACCCAGCGTATATTACTGATGACGGAGCGTCGGAACCACCGGGTGACGCGACGACTGAGCGACGAGGGCTGAACAGCGCGGACCACACGGACGACACGGACGACACGGACGACACGGACGAAGGGCTGCGGTCTCGCCGCTGGTCGGGCGGGGCAGCGGACTAGGGCTGGACGGCGGCGTACCCGTCCAGGATCTCCGCGCCGGGGACACATCCGGCGGGGACGGAGCCTCCGCACACGGCCGACGACGACACGCGGTCAATCGCAATGCGAGGCCAACCACGACACCACGCCAATCACGGCGCGGGGCCGACCTCGACACACCGTCGACCTCCGCACGAGGCCGACCGAAGCGCACAGCTGACCACGGGACGTGGCCGACCGTGCCATACGGCCGGCCACGGCACGAGGCCGCGAACGCCACGGGATCGACGAAAACGGTACCCGTCGACGACTAATCGCGTGCGTTCACCAGGCGTAGTCGAGCAACGACCTCATGACCGGCCTGATAAAGCGCAGAAAAGTCATGTCCCGGCTCGCAGAGGTCCTTCTCCGACAGGTCCAGGTATCGGCGACCAACATACGTGAGAGCACGGAAGGTCACCCGCCCGGACTCCGGGACAGGCGCTCGCTCCGAGTCTTCGTCGAAGGTGTCGAGGTGTGCTCCGACGACCGAGAGGAAATGGCGGGTCGCGGCGACCACGACACGGTGTGCGCCACCGCCCACCAGGCCGCCACCGGCACTCGTGTAGAGGCTCGTGGTGCCATCGGCCAACGAGACAACCGTGGCTGCGCCCTCGGTCATCCCGATTTCCATCAGCGCACCCCACACTACGGTGCCATCTGTGGGACGACGCATTCCCTCGACCGCTGGATCAAGGGTGAGAACACCCTCGCGAAGTCGATGGAACAATAGTGCACAGTTGTCGGAGCGAAGAGGCGCGCGGCTACCGAGCATCGTCCAAATCGTAGTGGGGGAACCCGGGTCCGTCCCAGCATCCGACCGAATCCGACCCCTAATGATCAGTGCTGACCACACTTATTGGTGGTGGGGTCGGCCGCGTGCGGACCACACGCGACTCCAAGGTCACCGTCAGGCATCACGCCGGTCTGCGGCCGTGACCGCGCCCAGCCCCTCGGGGCCAGATCCGGGCGACAGACCCGGGCCAGGGACCCGGGAGGCCACCCGGGCCGAGCCGCACCTCGCGGAGGAACGAATCAGTCACTTAAGGCACACTTTCGACCCGTGAGTGTCCGGAGCACCACGGTCAGCCGCGACGGCGGGCCTCCGCCGTGCACCCCGGCGGCCGACCACGGCCGTCCCGCGACGCCTACATGGTTCCTGATCTGCGCCGTCATGTGTGTCTGCCTGTGCGCGGCGGCCGGGGTGGGCGCCATCGCCGTGGTCGAGCGGCGCGCCCACGCGGTGTCGGCGATCAGTAGGCAGACGATGGCCGGCACCCAGGCGTCCTGGGACATCCACCGGCACCTGGCTGAGGCGGCGGCGGCCGAGGCCTCGACGTTCCTCGGGATCAGCACCACGCCGGGCGCGGCTCCCTACGAGGACTTCGCCGCCGCGATGCGGGCCGCGAACGAGGCGATGGTGCGGGCCGGAGCCACCACCGATCCGGGGTCCGGCGGCCTCGCCTGCCCCGGACAGGAGCCCCCCGTCACCGTCAGGCCGACTCCGGCCAGCTCAGCCACAGCCACAGCCACAGCCGGAGCTGGAGCTGGAGCTGGTGGCGGACCAGGCAAGGGCGGATCAGGCGGGGGCGGCGCCCGGTCCGCGGCGCTGGCCACGCTGGTCTGCCTCACTCCGGTGTACACGCGCTACGTCGGCGAGGCCCGTGCCAACGACCGCATGGGCATGAGCGTCGGCGGAGCCTACCTGCGCATGGCCAACTCGCTCATGAACGACCACCTCCTGCCCGCCAGCGCGACACTCGCCCGTTCCCACACGGAGGATCAGGCGCTGGCGTTCCGGCGCGCGACCCGGGCGGGTGACGTCGCGGGGCTGGCCGTGGTCGCGTTACTCGCGCTCGCGGCGCTGGCGGCCGCCCAGGTGCTCGGCGTGCTGTGGACCCGCCGATGGCTGAACCCGGGCCTTCTCGCCGCCACGCTCCTGGTCACGGTGGGGATCATCTGGCCGCAGGCAGCCCTGGCCACCGAGCGGGCGAAACTGGCGAACGCCTGGTCCGGGGGCTATGACGTCCAGGCGATGCTGGCTCGGGTCCGCCATCTCGCGCTGCGCGCGGAGGGGGACGTTCTCTACTGGCGGATCGCTCAGGGCGGTGAGATCGTCTTCGACGCCGACTTCGACCAGGCCGCCGCGCAGCTCGCCTGCGCCGCCCGAGGCCGTGAGCCGGGCACCACACCCCTGAACGAACCGAGGGCCCTGAACGAACCGAGCGGTGCGGGCGCGGCGAGCGCGGCGGTGGAAGGCCTGCCCGGACCGCACGAAGCGGCGACTCGCGACCCGAATCTCGTGCGCTGGTGCGGTCCGGCGACGGCCCGCCCGCTCGATCCGGGCATCGTCGAACTCGTCGACACCGCGCGCCAGGCTGGGGCGACCGCGATCGACGCCCCGGTCGGCGATTCAACGCCCAGGGCCACGGGTCGGTTCATGGAGCTGGACAGGGCGCTGACGAAGGCGGACGGCGTGGCCGAGGCACGGTTCGGCACCGAGGTCGCCGGGGCCGGCGACGCGCTGCGCGGCGTGGCCGTCGGCGCGGGGGCGCTGTTCCTGCTCGCGGCGGTGCTGGCGGCCGCCGGGCTGGCGCCGCGGATCCGGGAGTACGGGTGAGACGCGCCGCGCCGGTGGCGGCGGCGCTGATGGCCGCAGTGGCGCTGGTCGGGTGCTCGACCGTTTCCGGTGACCTGCCCCGCGCGGCCGACCAGCCATGGGAGCCGCTGGTGACCGCCTCGACCGAGGCGGCCGAGGCGGCCGAGGCAGCCCAGGACGCCCGTCCTGAGGCTGCGGTGCCCACGAACCTCGTCCCGCCCACCGACGCCGGGGACTTCGTGTCGGGAGGATCACTCGACACGATCCGCAAGCGCGGCTTCCTGCGGGTGGGTGTCTCGCGCGACACCCAGACCCGCGGCGCGTGGAGTCCGGTGTCGCACCGGTTCGAGGGCTTCGACGTCGAACTCGCCCAGCGGATCGCGGAGGCCCTGTTCGGTCCGGGTACGGCGGACGAGAAGGTGCGGTACCGCCCGGTCAGCTACGCGGAACGCCTGCCGGCGGTCGAGAACGGGGAGGTGGACATCCTCGCCAGCACCCTGACCTACTCGGAGTCACGGGCCGAGCGTGTGGGTTTGTCCGCGGCTTACTTCACCGCCCATCCACGGCTGCTCTCCCATCGGGAGAGCACACGCTCGGGAGCGGGGCCCGGCATCGATTCCCCGGAGGAACTCGCCGGGAAACGGGTGTGCGCCCCTCGGGGGACGACGACGCTGACGAACCTGGAGAACACCCGTCAAACCCATCCCACGTTCGAGATCGTGGATCACCTTAACGAGCTGTCCGACTGTCTGGTTGCCTTCCAGCAGGGTGAGGTCGACGTCGTGGCCGCGAACGACGCGAGTCTGGTGGGGATGCTGGAACAGGATGCCACCGCCGTACTTGGAACGTTCTCAGTCGGGCGGGACGAGTACTACAGTGTCGCATTCGAGCGGGACGACACCGAGCTCGCCGGATTCGTCAACGGGGTTTTGGAGCGTCTACGGCGCGACAAGCCGGAGTGGCTGAAATTATGCGAGAGGTGGAAGGCTCCCGAGATGCCCTGCGAGGAGTCGCTGCCACCCGAGCCGCAGTGGGCGCGCTGACCAGGCACGGGGCGGGTGGCATCGGTGGTGGGGACCGCCCGGCGGCGCCCGGGAAAGGGGGATGGGTGGTGGCCGGTGAAGACCGGACAGTCTCCGCGGGCGGGATCGCCCGCGACCTGACGGCTGCCCGCGAGCAGCTCGCCAGCCTCAGCGACCTCGTACGCGAAGCGCTCGACTCACCCGAGCACGTGCGTGGCCGGATCGTCGCGCCGGTCGGCCTGGTCACCTTCGCCGACCGCGACGTGCTGGAACAGGACGGCGTGGGCCTGCGCCCATGGCTCGACGACCTGGCCGCCGCCGCGCTCGGGGGCCGGCGCGACGGCGACGTCGCCCGTGGCCTCGCCGAGTGGCGCGCGCTCGCCGTCAGCACCGAGCAGGCCGTGCGGGCGGTGACGAGCGCGAACGCGGTCGGGCTGAACCAGCGCCGTGAGCTGCGTGGACGTCTCGCGGCCGTGCACGGGAAGGCCGCCCGGCTGGGGCTGGCCGAGGACGAGGAGCTCTCCGCGCTGCACGCACGGGCGTTCGAGGAGCTCTACCGGGCGCCCACCGACCTGGCCGAGGCCGAACGGCTCACCATGGCCTACGTCCGCGCCCTGCACAGCCGGGACGCCCGAGCCGAGGGGCCGGGCCGGTGAGCGAGCCGACGGGTGTCCCGTGCGTCCGGCCCGGCTGTGTCGGCGGGGTCATCATGACCAGCGGCTTCTGCAACCGGTGTGGCGCGCCCGGCCCGGAACCGGCATCGGAGACGGAAACAGAGTCAGGACCGGCACCGGTAGCGGTAGCGGTACCGGCACAGGCGGCGCCACCGGAACGAGAAGCCGTACCGGATCAAGCGGCGACACCGGAGCAGGAAGCCGAGCAGACGCCGGAACAGGGAGCCGAACAGGCACCGGAACAGGGAGCCGAACAGGCACCGGAACAGGGAGCCGAGCAGACGCCGGACACCGCCGATCCCGTGCTGGTCACCACCCAGCCGATCAGCGTCTCCCGCCCGGCCGCCAAGGATCGCGACCCGCTGCGCCTGCCCGTCCGGCGCGACGTCGTCGTGGCGAACCGTCCCGTGCTGCTGTCGAGCCCGAACGTGCCGACGAACCTGCGCGAGTGTGCCGCGTGCGGCACCAGGGTCGCCCGGCCCGGCCCGGAGGGCGCCGTCGAGCTGGAGGGTGTCTGCCCACGCTGCCGGCAGCCGTACTCGTTCACGGTCAAGCTCGCGGCCGGCGACCGCGTCGGGCAGCAGTACACCGTGCACGGCGCGATCGGCCACGGCGGGATGGGCTGGGTGTACGCGGCGACGAACGACAACCTGGGTGACGACGACGTCCAGGCCTGGGTGGTACTCAAGGGCCTGCTCGACGTGGCGAACCCGGAGGCGCGGCGGATCGCCGAGGTGGAACGGCGGATGCTGATCTCCGTCAACCACCCGAACATCGTGAAGATCCGTGACTACGTCTCGCACCAGGGCGAGGACTACATCGTCATGGAGTACGTCCCGGGGGTGTCGCTGTCCCGGCTGGCCGAGACCCAGCCGCCCGGCCCGGACGGGCGGCCGCGGCCACTGCCCCCCGCGGACGCCATCCGTTACCTGCTGCGGCTGCTGCCCGCGCTGAGTCACCTGCACCGGCGGGGGCTGGCGTACTGCGACCTCAAACCGGACAACATCATGGTCAGCACCGAGCAGGTCACGCTGATCGACCTCGGCGGCGCGCGGCGGCTGGACGACCAGTTCTCCAGCTTCCTGTCGACGCCCGGCTACCGCGCCCCGGAGCTGGAGGACGGCGAGTTCCGCCCGGCGGAGGTGACCCGGCACAGCGTGCCGACCGTCGCCTCGGACGTCTTCGCCGCCGCCCGCACGCTGGCCCGGCTCGTCCTCGGCCGGTTCCCGGGCTTTTTGGACGTCCACCGGCACGGGCTGCCGCCGCGGGGTGAGCACGCGCCGCTACTCGAGTTCGAGTCCCTCGACCACCTGCTGCGCCGGGGCACGGCGAGCGACCCGGTCGACCGGTTCGCGACCGTCGCCGAGTTCGCCGAGGAGCTCACCGGCGTGCTCTACGAGATCGCCTCGCGCACCGAGGGGAACGTCCCGCCGCTGGCCAGCCGCTGGTTCGAGCCGGATCTGCATCCGACGGGCGAAGCCGACGACGGCGGCCACGGCGAGGCCGACGAGCCGCCGGCGGTCTGGGAGATCCTGCCCGACCTGCGGATCGACGCGGACGACCCGCAGGCCCGGGTGCTCGCGACGACCCCCGGGGAGGACCCGGCCGCGCTGGCCGACCGGCTCGCGGAGGTCGCGCAGCCGACCCGGCAGACGCGGCTGGCACTGGCCCGCGCCCAGATGCGCGCCGGCTACACCGACAAGGCCGAGGTGACGGTGCGGGAGCTGGCCGCCGCCTACCCGCGGGAATGGCGGGTGACCTGGTGCCAGGGCCTGCTCGACCTGGCAGCGGGGCGATCGACGCAGGCCGCCGAGGCGTTCGAGAAGGTCTACGCGCGCATGCCCGGCGAGCTGGCGCCGCGGCTCGCCGTCGCGACCGCCAGTGCCGACGCCGGCGACCGGGCCCGCGCCGCCGAGCTGTTCGATGTCGTCAGCCAGGTCGACCCGGCGATCACCAGCGCCGCGTTCGGGCTGGCCCGCTGCCTGGACGACCGGGACGGCAAGCTCGACGCCTACCGTCGGGTGCCGGCGTCCACGCACGCGTACACGGCCGCCCGGGTGCGGATGATCGGCGTGCTCGTCGGCTCGCACCTGCGGCCCGAGCAGGCCGGCGCGGTGCCGGTCGTGGTCTCCCTGGACGACCTGCGCAGCGCCGAGGCCATCCTCGAGAGCTCCCGGCCGCGGCTCGGTCTCGACCGCCGGCGCCGCGCCGAGCTGCGGCTGGACATCCTCGCCGCCGCGCTGCGCATGGTCGGCGCCGGCCCGCCGGGGCCGACCGGGACGGGGCCGAAGCAGGTGTTCGGGCGCAGGCTCGTCCCCCGTGAGCTGCGTCTCGGGCTCGAAGCGGCCTACCGGGACATCGCCCGGCTGGCCGGTGACCGCCGCGAGCGCATCCGGTATGTCGACGCGGCGAACCGGATCCGCCCGCGGACCCTCTGGTGATCGGCGGGGCGACGTGATCGGTTTTCGGGTCGACGTCTACACCGACGAGTACCTCCCGGACGGTGTCACCGACGCGGATGCCCTGCTCACGGTCTGCGCCGAGGATGACGGCGCACCGGACGAGCCGGGCGTCGAGCACGTCGAGGTGATCGTCATCGACTGCTCGGGGTCGATGAGCACACCCGCCACGAAGATCTACGCCGCGCGGCGGGCCGCGTGCGCGGCCGTGGACGGCCTGCGCCCGGGGACGCTGTTCGCCGTGATCCGCGGCACCGGCACCGCCCAGGTTGTCTACCCGCCGGGCGGCGGCCTGGCCCGCGCCGCCGCGGACACCCGCGACCAGGCCCGGCGGACCATCAACCGGATGAGCGCCGCCGGGGGCACCGCGATCGGGAGCTGGCTGCTGGCGGCCCGGGACCTGTTCGCCGACCATCCCGACGCCGTCCGGCACGCCATTCTGCTGACCGACGGGCGGAACGAGCACGAGAGCGCCGCGGACTTCGCGGACGCGCTGGCCGCGTGCCGGGAGCACTTCCAGTGCGACAGCCGGGGCGTGGGCCGCGGCTGGGTCGCCGCCGAGCTCACCGCGGTGTCCGACACCCTGCTGGGCACGGCCCGCGACATCGCCGACCCGGCCGACCTGGTCGCCGACTTCCAGGCGATGACGAAGGCGGCGATGGCCCGCGCGCTGCCGGCGGTCTCGCTGCGGGTGTGGATCCCGCACGGGGCGCGGATCAGCACGTTCAAGCAGGTGCATCCCACCCTCGAGGACCTGCTCGAACGCGGGACGGCTGTCGGCGGGCAGGAGACCGAGTTCCCCACCGGGGCGTGGGGCGCCGGCTGCCGTGACTACCACCTCTCCATCTCCGGCCTGCTCCCGCACCGGATCACCCGACCGAGCCGGCTCGCCCGCATCGCGGTCGTCACGGACGGGCGGCGGCTGGCCGGTGGGGACGTCCAGGCGATGTGGACCGCGGACGAGCAGCTGCACACCCAGGTCTCCCGGGAGGTGCGGCACAGCAGGGGCGTGATCGACCTGGCGGAGGCGATCAGGCTGGGCATGGCCGCGCGGGGCCGCGGCGACCTCGCCGCGGCCGGCGCGCACCTGGGCCGCGCGCTCGACCTGGCCCGCGCCAGCCACGATCAGGCGACGGCCGAGATTCTCGAGCAGGTGGTCGAGGACGACCCGGCCGAGGACGACCCGGCCGGGGGCGCGCCGTGGGTGCGGCCCGACGTCGACCCCCACCTGTTCGAGGTACTCGAGGTCCGCTACCGGTTCACCCAAGCTCTCGAGCCGAGGACGGCGCGGTGAGCACGGAAACCGGCCCGGCCGACGGTGACGAGGACAGCCCGCACAGCGAGGGCGAGGACGGGCCGGCCTACCGCCCGCCGACCGGATGGCTGGCCGGCCCCGGCCCGGGGCGGGCCTATCCCACCCCTGAGCCGTCCGGGGCAACCACCCAGCATGCCGCCGGCCGCGGCGGGACGACCGGGCGGCGCACCGATCCGGACACAGACGACGACCCCGACGAGCCCGACGACGTGCCGGACGACCCCGACGACTACGCCGACGGCGAGCCCGCGGACGACCTGCCCACAGGCGATGCCGGCCTCGCCGGCGCCGGGCCGGGTGGCCCCCCGGCCGCGGCGGGCGGGCTCGTCCTGGCCGGCTCCGGGGAGCCGCCGGCACCACGGGCCGGCCGCGGACGGCCCCCGCTGGGCAGCTGGGACCCCGACGACAGCTTCGCCCCTCGGTTCCCGCGGGCCGAGGCGACGCCGGCGCACTGCCCGCACTGCCGGGCCCGCCCCGCGCCGACCGACCGGTTCTGCCTGCGCTGCCGGTACGAGTTCGCCACCGGCCGGCGTCCGGTGGTGCCGCGGGTATACCCGGCACCCGCCGCGCCGCCGCGCTGGGATGCGGTCGTCGAGGTCGACGAGGCCCACTTCGCCCGGGTGATCGGGGACGGCGTGCGCCTGCCCGAAGGCCGTCTCCCCTGGGTGGTTCACCTGGACGGGCCGGAGATCATGATCGGCGCCGGGCCGGATGGCCCGCCGGCGGGCGTCGACCTGTCCGGGCCGGCGGACGACCCGGCGGTGTCCGGGCGGCACGCGAGCCTCGTCCGGCAGCCGGACGGCGGCTACGCCGTCGTCGACCACGGCTCCCTCAACGGGACCAGGGTGAACGACAGCAGTCAGCCGATCCCGGCCGGGCACCCCGTCTCGCTGCGTGACGGAGACCGGGTGTTCGTCGGCGCCTGGACCCGGATCACGATCCGCCGCCCGTGACGAGCACGCCGTCCGGCCAGTTCGGCTGGATGGCGTTCGGGGGCACGCCCGGAACCCGCAGGACGTCGCGCAGGTAGCGGGTGTAGAGCCTGTTCCAGGTCGGGCCGGTCATCATGTCGAGCAGCACCCGGTTGACGAAGGCGACGAAGGCGTCGTCGGCGGCCCGGTTCGCCGCGGCCTCGGCCGGGGAGAGGCCCGGCGCGAGATCCGTCCGGCCGATCGCCACGCCGTAGGGCTCGTCGAGGCCGGCGCGGCCCGCCGGGCCCAGAACGCCGTCGAACGCCTCGGGACCGAGGACAGTGACGGTGGCGTCCTCGGCGCGCATCCCGGCGAGGATCGTGTCGTCGGTGGCCACCGCGTCCACCTCGCCGCGCTGGAGCGCGGCCAGGCAGTCCACGATCCCCACCCGGTTCACCGCGATCGGCCGGCCGGGGCCGCGCACCAGGTTCGCGACCTTCTCGAACGAGGTGCTTCCCTGCGACGAGCAGACCGGCCGTCCAGCGAGGTCATTGACGGTGCGCAGGCCCGCGCCGGCCGGCACCAGGATGCGCATCGCGGCCTCGTAGTACACCCCGGAGAAGCGGACCCGCTCCTTGCGGGCGCAGGTCATCGTCATCGTGCCGGTGACGATGTCGACGGTGCCGTCGGCGACCAGCGCCTCCCTGTCCCGGGTGTCGACCGCGCGGAACTGCACCAGTTCGGGGTCGCCGAGAATGGCCCCGGCGATCTCACTGGCGATGGCCGGGTCGAAGCCCTCCATCTCCATGGTGCGCCAGTTCATCGACCCGAACGGCGGGGCCACCGTGGTCACCCCGACGCGAAGGTAGCCGTACCGCCGGATCGCCTCGATCCGCGATCCGCGCGCTCCCGGCGGCGGCAGGGCGGCGAGCGGGGGCACACTCGCGCGGGCGATGCAGGGCTGCGCGGACGGACCCGGCTGGCCTGGTGTTGACGAGGGCCCCGCCGAGCCGGCGGCCGCCTCGGGACGGGCCGGGGCGGCGACGCCGTCGGCGGGCGGCAGCGGCCGAGCCTGGCGGGGCAGCGGACTGCCCGTCGTCGCGCACCCCGGCAGCGCGGCCAGCCCCAGCCCGATCCCGAGCGCGACGAGAACGGCGACGACACGGGCACGTCTGTTCACAGGTACTCCCGAACGCGGGCACTGATCCCGATCACGCAGCAGGACGCCGCGGTGAGCAGGGCGATCGGGAGGACGGCGGCGAGGAGGTGCACGTCGGCGGCCCCGGCGTCCACCTCACCGTTGAAGCCGTCGAGATGGGCGCCCACCAGCCCGTCCACCCGGGTGATGAACCGGTCGAAGTGCTCCGACCGCAGGGTGACGCCGACGACGTCGTCGAAGACGTCCGGGCTGCCGGCGCCGGCGGTCGGGCGCGGGGGCCGCCGCAGGGTCGCCACCACCTCACCGCGCTCCCGCAGCCAGGCGGTGAACTCCGCCGCCAGCTCGGCGCGCTCGGCGGGGAGCTCGGCCAGAGCGGCCGAGAGGGCACCCGCCGTCGGGGTGGGGCGGCCGTCCAGGCCGTAGCCGAGGCCGGCGACCGCGCGCTGGAAGCACGCGTCGGCGCCGTCGCCGTTTCCCAGCGACGCCAGGGACAGGTACTCGCAGGTCCGCGCCTCGAGGGCGAGGGTGCGCGAGGCGGCCAGCAGGGTCATGGGCACGAAGTCACCCCGCTGCGCGGCGGACAGCCGGCTCTGCTGCCCGCCGAGCAGGACCAGGCAGGCCACGGCGACCGCACCGAGCACGCCGGTCGCGGCCAGCAGGCCGGCGTTGAGGATCCGCCGCGTGCGGCGGTACACGTACACCTGCGCGCCGACGAGGGCGACCAGCGCGCAGGCCAGCACGAGGAGCAGCAGATCCTCGCCGTGGCCGCCGGTCGCCCGGCGGTAGTCGGCGTCCACCCGGTCGCCGTAGGCGGTGACCAGCAGGTTCGTCTGGCCGAGGATGCCCGTCGCCATCAGGTCGGACGCCAGCCGCTGGTAGGAGCCGCCGACCGTGTTTCCCGCGCGGGTGTTCGCCGACGCCTCGGCGACCAGCCCCACGTACTCCGGGATCAGGGTCGCGATCCGGTCCATCGCACAGTGCGACGTCGAACCGGGTGCGCGGGCCGACTCGCACTCCCCCGGGTCGACCTCGCGCAGTTCGAGCAGCGCCGTCGTCGCCGAGCGCACTGCGGCGCTGTACTGGTTGGGGGCGGCCGGCCCGTCCCCGGCGGGAGCCGTGTCGTCGCCCGCGAGCCCGGAGACGGCGGCGTCCCCGCTGTGGTCACCGGTGTAGTAGCCGCCGGCCTTCACCTCGTCGTAGTTCTCCCGGCGCTCCGCGGGCGACGACGGGCGGGACGGCACGAGGTCGACCCAGGAGAAGACGTTCGCCGCGGCGGTCGCGTCCGCCCGGGCGAGGGCCGCACGCAACCGCTCGGCGATGATCAGCGCGGCCGCGGACCGCTCCCGGATGCTCTCCGTCGCGTCGAGACGCTGGGCGACCACCGCGCGGCTCACCGTTCCCGCGAGCAGGAGCGCCCCGATCAGCACCGCGAGGACCCCGACGAACCGCGAGCCCGCGCCGACAGCGAGAAACTGGCGAACGGACCGGACGGCAGCCGGAGCCTGCGTCGTCACAGTCACGCATCGTACACAGTTCGCACAATCACCGCAGCCGCAGTACCTGCCGCCGGCGGACGTCCGATCACGACCCGGTGAACCGCCAGGTGGGGGGGTCGCCGGGCCGCTCGTGCACGAGCCCGCGCCGTTCGAGCGCCCGCAGGTGCGCGAGCGCCTCGGAGACGGCGCTGCGCTTCATGAAGCCCCCGATCTCGTCCCACGGCCGCGACCACGTCATGAGCCGGGCGACCTCCCAGGCGGTGGTCGCGCCGGGGCGCAGCGCGGCGATCACCTCGGCGAACCGGTGCTCATGGTGCAGGCGCAGCTCGGCCAGCCGGGACGACAGGCCTTCGAAGCGGTACTCGTGCGCGGGCAGCGTGCCCTCCGCGGGCAGAGCGTCGACCTTGTCCAGCGAGCGCAGGTAGTCGCCCAGCGGGTCGTCCGCGACGCGCGACTCGAACGGGATGTTCGGCGTGATCCGCGGCAGCACGTGGTCGCCGGAGAGCAGCAGCCGGTTGGCCGGCTCCCAGAAGCACAGGTGGCCCGGGGAATGGCCGGGCGTCCAGACCGCGCGCAGATCCCAGCCGGGCACGTCCGGACGGTCCCCGTCCTCGAGCAGGATGTCCGGCTGCGGCAGCGCGGGCAGCGGGCCGGGCGGCAGCATGTCGACGGTGAAGTCCCGCAGGGCGTCGGCGGGCGCGCCGGCCCGCACCATCCCCTCGTTGACGGCCTGGAACAGCTCCATGGGGTCGGTCGGATGGTCGCGCAGCAGCGCGGCGTCCGCCGGGTGCAGCGCGATCCACGCCCCGGACGCCTCGCGCAGCCGGCCGGCGAGACCGTAGTGGTCGGGATGCATGTGGGTCGGCATGATCCCGCGCAGGTCCGTGACGGCGTAGCCGGCCGTGGCCAGGCCCGCCTCGACCGCGGCGAAGGCGGCGTCGGTGTCCCAGCCGCTGTCGATCACGTAGGCGCCGTGATCGGTCTCGAACAGGTAGACGAAAACGTGGCTCAGGCCGGACGTCGGCAACGGCACCGGAATGCTCCACAGGCCGGGCCGGAGCCGTTCCACGGGTGGCAGGCCCACCCCGGGGCGCCGCGCCACGGCGGTCACGCGCCGATCACCGCCAGGCGGCCGGGCTGCGTCATCCGATCACTCTCCCGCTCCGGCCCGCACGACGTCACAGGTACCGAGAGTGGGGCTGGTACCGCCGACGGCGGACGGGCAGCGGTCGCCCGCTCCCAGCCGGCCGAAGCCGCACCGGACACAGAGAGCGAACAGCCGGAACGATATTAGATACCTTTTTAACACTACTAAACGACCGGCTCGAATATGCACCAAGCCCCCACGGTCAAGATCGCAAATAGGAGGGCAGCGGCGGAGTCTCGTCCTGTTTGTCACACTTGGCGCATGTGGTGTGGATGGCGTTCGCGTCGATGGGGATCAGCTGCGGTGCTTGTCGTTACGGGTGTTCTGCTGGTCGGGTGTGGTGCGGATGACGGCGAGTCGTCGGGTGATGGTTCGACCGGCCCGGCGCCGACCGGTCCCGCGGCGGCTGCGGCGGACGCGGCGGCAGCGTGTGTCGCTCTGGCCCGCAGCACGGACGACCTGCGGCTGCCGGCGGATGCGTCCCAGCCATGGGTGGCTGGTGACCGGCTGAAAGGTGCGCAGCGTCTCACCGGCGCGGCGGCGGAGCAGGACGGCCGTTTCACCGTGCTGAAAGAGGCTGTCGACCGGATCGGAGACGACACCGACCGCCTGGATATCGCCGGTCTGACCGACACCATCCCGGCCGCGCTCGCCGTCTGTCGCACCGCGGGTCTGCCCGCCGACCCGGTTGAAGCGACCGACGCCCAGGCGGACGCGGCGGCGGGATGCGCCGCGGCGGCACGAACCCGGGACCAGTTCATCATCACCGACTACCGGTCGCTCGTATTCGCGACCACACTGCGTGTCGAGGGGGCCGTGGGTTTGTTGACCGCGGCGAGCAAAGCGGACAGCCGCTACCAGCCCCTCGTCGAGGGGATCGAACCAGTCCAGCAGGACCTGCAGACCCTCGCGTTCGATCAGCTGCGCACCGACGGCCCCAATCTGCTCACCGCCTGCGACCGCCAGGGATTGCCGCACGAGTAGAGACGAGGCCGTCCAGAGACCTGCCGGGGTGCAAGTCGAGGACGTCGTCCGCACCGCCCGCGAAGTCCTCGTCATCGGAACCTGACTCTGGCGACGATCACGTGCTCGGATTCGGTCGGCGGGCCCCGCGCGTCCGGTTCCCCGGCTATGGTCGGGTTTCATGGATCGCTTCGCTCCGGAGCGCCATTGGGTCGGCTGGCACCGGCAGTACGACGTCGCGGGGTCGTCCCTGCGCCGGCGCCTCGCCCTCGTTCAGCGGCGCATTCGGCAGGCGCTGGACAGTCAGCCAGCAGGGGAGATCCGCGCGCTGAGCATGTGCGCCGGCCAAGGCCGCGACATCCTCGGCGTGCTGGCCGACCATGCACGTCGCGACGACGTTCGGGCCCGGCTGGTCGAACTCGACCCCGAGCTTGCCGCCGACGCCGAGCACGCGGCGCGTTCCGCCGGACTGAACGGCGTGGAGGTCGTGGTCGGCGACGCTTCGGACACCACCGTGTACGAGGGCGTCGCCCCAGTGAACCTCGCTCTGGTCTGCGGAGTGTTCGGAAATCTCAGCGACGTCGACGTGCGGCACACCGTCAAGCAACTGCCCCGACTGTGTCGGCCCACCGCGACCGTGATCTGGACCCGTCATCGCCGGTCACCCGATCTCACTCCCGCCGTATGCTCCTGGTTCGCCGACGCGGGGTTCGAGCAGGTGGGGTTCGACGTCGAGGACGGCTTTCTGATCGGTGTCGGAACGCATCGGCTGGTTGGACCGACGTTGCCGTACCGGCCAGACATTCGGCTGTTCGACTTCGTCGGGGACGGCGACGACGCCCACCGGTAGGAAGCCCACCGGTAGGAAGCGTGCGTCCACATCGATGACGCGCCGGCCGCGAATGATCGCGGTATCCCCGCCATCGCGCACAGTCGCGATGACCGCCAGAGGTCGTCGCCAGAACCCGGAACCTGACCCCGCATGCCATCCACGAGCCGGCCGTAGGTAGTCCGGTGAAGGCCCTGGTCTCCTACAGGCGGCGGGCCAGCAGCTGTGCCTGCCGGCCTCGTTCTTCGTCCGTCGGTGCTCGCACCAGCCGGGCCACCTCGACCAGGCCTGCCTGCCTCATCAACCCGGCGAGGTGGTCGGGCGGCCAGCGGTAGGCGCCGGTCACCCGATGGTCGTAGGCGTGCACCCCGGCCGCGGACTCGTCGGTGGCCAGGAAGCCGAGGCGCAGGTGGCCGCCGGGCGCCAGGACCCGGTGGACCTCGGCGAGGACGGCGGGGATGTCGGCGGGCGGGGTGTGGATGAGCGAGTAGCGGCACAGGGCACCGCTGACCGAGCGGTCCGGCAGGTCCAGCGCGGTCATCGTGCCCACCTCGAACCGCAACCCTGGGTGAGAGCTTCGAGCCAGGGCGACCATCTCCGGCGACAGGTCCACACCGAACACGTCCAGCCCCAACCTGCGCAGGTAGGCCGTCGCATAGCCGGGCCCGCAGCCAAGGTCCGCGACCGGGCCCGCGAGATCGCGCACGACGTCGGCGAACGCGGACAGCAGCGCACGCTCCAGCGGCTGGCGATCCAGCACGTCAGCGAAAAGCTCGGCATACACCTCGGCCACACCGTCGTACGCCGCCGCGACGGTCGCCAGATAGCTCGGGGCAGACTCGGCCATGGCCGATCATCATAGGGGTGGGAAACACGATCATCGGCCCTGCCAACCGACGCGACCGGAACCCCGCCACCTACCGGGGCCGGTCACAACAGCACTCACGTGACATCAGACATGCATTTCGTTCCTTAAATGATGTTGAAATGGATACGGCCGGGCTCAGCCACCCGACCACAGCGCGCGGATGTCCTCCCGGTGGCCCCGAGCCCACCGGGTGACCCAGGCGCGCGGGCCCGCTGGAGGGTCGTCGCGCCATCCGACGACGTCCCAGCCGATGACCTCGGTGAACAGGTCGCGGCCGGCGTCGGCCGCGCCGAGGGCGGCCAGGTCGAGTGCGAGGTGCAGCGCCGCGTACAGAGTCAGCGGATGCTCGTCGCCGAGCCGCGCCCGTGCGCCGGCCAGCGCGCGGGCGTGCAGGTCACGGGCGTGCGCGCCGCGGCCGAGGCCACGTAGCGCGACGCCGAGCACCGCCGCGGTCCACACGGTGTCCGGGTGGGCGGCGCCGGACGTCCGGCCGCGGCGGGCGAGCGTCTCCGCGAGCAGATCGTGGGCCGTCCCGTACTCCCCCAGCCGGGTCAGGGCGTGACCGAGGCTGTGCGCCGAGCGCAGGGTGTCGCGGTCGTCCGGCCCGAGCACGGCCTGCTGCCGGTCGACGGTGTCCCGCAGCAGGCGGGCGGCCTCGTCGTGGTCGCCGCTCTCCCCGGCTGCGCGGGCCAGGTTCCACGCCGAGTGGAGGGTGTCGCGGTGCTGCCCGCCGAGCACCCGGACCCGGCGGGCGTGGACGTCACCCAGGAGCGCCCGCGCGGTGTCGTGATCGGCGAACCCGTCCGCACGGATCGACGCCTCGAGGTCGGCGGCGGCGAGCGTGTCCGGGTGGTCGGGGCCCAGCTGGCAGCACCAGCGGGCCCGTGCCCTGTGCGCGAGCCGTTCGCCCGCCTCGTATCCGGCGGAGGCGGCGCGATAGCGGGCGGTGCGCAGCACCAGCCGCCGGAAGTCCGCGCGCTCCTCGTCGATCCACGTGGTGAGCGTGCGGACGTGCGGGTCGAGCGTGGCGAGTGCCGGCCACGAGGCCGGGTCCGCGGGATCGGGACCGGTGCGGTCCGCACCGGCCAGCAGCCGCTGGGCGCCGAGCAGGGCCGCCGCCCGCCGGTCACCGGCCAGCCGGCCGCGCACCAGGGCCTGGACGTGCCCGTGCACGCGGATCGCTGCCCCGTTCCAGTCGGCCAGCCCGAGGCGGTCGAGCCGGCCCGCCGCGGCGGCGATGCCGGCCGGCGCCCGGGTGAGCGCCAGGGGCTCCGTGGCGAGGAACGCCACCTGGTCGAGGAGGCCGGCCGCGCCCGGATCGACCCCGTCCAGTCGCGTACGGCTCGCCGTCACGGCCGCGGCCACCGGATCGGAGACGGCCTCCCGCCCGAGCAGGGCCAGGTAGTCGGCGACCGGCTGGCCGGTCGTCGCCAGGTGGCGGCCGGCCAGCGCGACCGCGAAGGGGACGTCCGCCAGCGCACAAGCAAGCGTCTCCGCGGCCGGCGGGCTGATCCCGCGGTGGTGCTGCCGCAGTAGCAGGACCGACTCGTCCCGGCTGAGGTCGCCGACCTCGATCAACACCGGCGCGAGCCTGGCCACTGCCGGTCCGCGGCTCGTCACGAGCATCCGGCCGCTGTCCGGCGGTGCGACGGCGGCCAGGTCGCGGGGATCACCGACGCCGTCGTAGATGAGCAGCCAGTCCGTGCGCTGGCCGAGCTCGGCCCACAGACGGCGCAGCACGGCGGCGCGGGGGCCGACTGCCGGCGGGGCGATGGCGGCGGCGAGCCGGGTCAGGCAGGACTCGGCGCGTTCGGGGGTGTCCGCGTCCACCCACCACACCAGGCCGTAGTCGCCTGCGTGCTGATGCGCGTACTCGACAGCGAGCCGCGACGCGCCCATCCCACCCGCCCCGCGCGCGGACACCAGCCCGACACTGTGCCCCCGGCCGACGTCACGTCCCTGACCTGCGTTGCGCCCCCGGCCGGCGTCGCGCCCGCGGCCGAAGTCGGGTCCCCGGCCGGCTCCTGGCGGGCACAGTTCGCGGTGAAGGCGCTGGAGCAGCGCGTCACGGCCCACGAAGAACGGGTCGCGGCGCGGGACGTTCCATTCGGCCGGCTGCCAGTCGCCCGTGGCACGGGTCGCGGGGAGCCTGGGACGGACACCCTCGTGTGGGTCCGGTCGGCCGCCGGTCAGCACCCGCGTCACCTCGGATTTGCTCAGCAGTCAGGTCGGCGTAACCCGCGTCGATCCCCCGCGGGACGAACCCGTCGACCGGATCCCCATCTTCACCGACGGTCGGCGCCGTCGGTCGCGTCCGTGCCCGGCCGGATGGCGGTGTCGGCATCGCCGCAGGCCCGGGGCGTGCCGCCGGTTCCCGCCGCCGCCACCTCGGTGGGATCCGCGCCGGGCGCCGCGGGCCGCGTCACCGTGCCGGGTGGACGTCCAGCCGGATCAGGATGGACTTCGACGTCGGGGTGTTGCTGCGCTTGGCGGTGCTGTCGAGGGGCACCAGGACGTTGGTCTCCGGGAAGTAGGCGGCGGCGCAGCCGCGGGCGGTGGGATACGAGACCACACGGAAGTCGGGAGCGCGGCGCTGCACGCCGTCGGTCCAGACCCCGATCAGGTCGACCCGGGCGCCGTCGGCGATGCCGAGCTCGGCCAGGTCGTCCGGGCTGACCAGCACGACCCGGCGGCCGTGGCGGACCCCGCGGTAGCGGTCGTCCAGGCCGTAGACGGTGGTGTTGTACTGATCATGGGAGCGGATCGTCTGCAGGAGCAGGTGGCCGGGGGGCGTCGGCCGGATCTCGCAGGTGTTCACGGTGAAGGCGGCCCGCCCGCTCGGCGTCGGGAAGGTCCGGCTGTCGCGGGGCGGGTGCGGGAGCAGGAAGCCGCCGGGCTCGTCGAGGCGGGCCTCGTAGTCGGCGAACCCGGGGACCACGTTCGCGATGTGCGCGCGTATCCGTCGGTAGTCTCCGGCCAGCGCCGCCCAGTCGACCGCGGGCACGGCGGCGGCCGCGGCGGTGCGCCGGCCGAGGGTCGCCGCGGCCAGGCCGCAGATGATCGCGATCTCGGAGCGCAGCTCGGGCCCGGCCGGGGCCAGCCGGCCGCGGGAGGCGTGGACGGAGCCCATCGAGTCCTCGACGCTGACCCGCTGCGGGCCGCCGGCCTGGACGTCCAGCTCGGTGCGGCCGAGTGTGGGCAGGATGAGGGCGCGCTCGCCGGTGATGGCGTGCGAGCGGTTGAGCGCGGTGGAGACCTGCACGGTGAGCCGGCACCGGCGGATCGCGTCCTCGGTGACGGCCGAGTCCGGCGTCGCGGCGACGAAGTTGCCGCCCATCGCGACGAACACCTTCACCCGGCCGTCGCGCATGGCCCGGATGGTGTCGACGACGTCCAGGCCGTGGTGGCGGGGCGACGCGAAGCCGAACTCGGCGCCGAGGGCGTCCAGGAACGCGTCGGGCATCCGTTCCCAGATGCCCATCGTCCGGTCGCCCTGGACGTTGGAGTGGCCGCGCACCGGGCAGACCCCCGCGCCGGGACGGCCGATGTTGCCCCGCAGCAGCAGGAAGTTCACCACCTCCCGGATCGTCGCGACGGCGTCCGGGTGCTGGGTGAGTCCCATCGCCCAGCAGACGATCACCTTGTCGGCGGCGAGGACCCGCCCGGCGAGCTCGTCGATCTCATCTGGGCGTAGACCGGTGGCGGTGGCGACGTCGCCGGGGGTCAGGTGGGCGCGTACGTGCGCCGCGAACTCCTCGAACCCGGTCGTGTGCCCGGCGATGAAGGCCTGGTCGAGGACGGTGCCGGGGCTGGCCTCCTCGGCGGCGAGCAGCCGGGCGGACAGCGCCTGGAACAGGGCCATGTCCCCACCGAGGCGGATCTGCAGGAACTGGTCGGCGAGCGCGGTGCCCCGGCCGAGCACTCCGGAGACCCGCTGCGGGTTGCGGAACCGCATCAGCGCCGCCTCGGGCAGCGGGTTGACCGCGACGACGCTGCCACCGGCCCGCTTCAGCCGCTCCAGCGACGTCAGCATCCGCGGATGGTTGGTGCCCGGATTCTGCCCGACGACGAGCACCAGGTCCGCCGTCTCCAGGTCCTCCAGGGTGACGGAGCCCTTGCCGACCCCGATCGTCTCGGTCAGCGCGGCACCCGACGACTCGTGGCACATGTTCGAGCAGTCCGGCAGATTGTTCGTGCCGAACGCGCGGGCGAAGAACTGGTAAAGGAAAGCGGCCTCGTTGCTCGTCCGCCCCGAGGTGTAGAAGGCGGCCTCGTCCGGGTTTTCCAGGCCGGTCAGCTCGTCGGCGACGATCCGGAAGGCCTCGTCCCAGCCGACGGGGGCGTAATGGTCGCTGCCCGCGGCCTTGTACACGGGGTTGATGAGCCGGCCCTGTTCACCGAGCCAGTGCCCGGAGCGGGTGGCGAGGTCGGTCAGGCTGTGCGCGGCGAAGAACTCCGGTGTCACCCGGGCCCGGGTGGCCTCCTGCGCGACGGCCTTCGCGCCGTTCTCGCAGAACTCGGCGCGCGAACGGTCGTCCGGCCGTGGGTCGGGCCAGGCGCAGCCGGGGCAGTCGTAACCGTCGTCCTGGTTGAGCAGCCGCAGGGTCTGCACGGAACGGCGCACGCCCATCAGCTCCCGGCAGCGCGCCAGGGCGTGCGCCACGCCGGGAACACCGGCGGCGGACGTCGCCGGTTCGCCGATCCTCAGCTCGGGGTCCATAGCGATCCGTCCGTCGTCGGGAAGCTCGCTGGTCGGGCGGCCGTCCGTCCGTCCGACGCTACGCGCGGCGCGCGCGAACGGGGAGGTCCGCCGCGTCAGCCGAGGGGACGCTCCCGGTCGCGCAGGGCGTTCAGGACGGGGGCGTACATCCGTGCCTTGATGGTGCCCAGGGTGGTCCCCGCCCGGCCGGCCTGGGCTCGCGCGATCTCCACGCCGGTGCCGCGTACCTCCTCCTCCGCCACCGCGCGGTCGACGATGGCGGCGGCGCAGGCGTCGCGGCCGCCGTAGCGGCGGGCCGTGGTCATCGCCTCGTGCGCGGTCTGCGGGCTCAGCCGGGCCTGGATCAGCGCGGACATCGCCGGGGTGAAGGGGATGTCGATGTCGGCCTCGGGCAGGCACCAGTAGCCGCGGTCGGCCCGCATCACCCGGAAGTCGTGCGCCAGGGAGAACATCGCGCCCGCGGCGAACGTGTGTCCCTGCAGCGCGGCCACGGTGACCACCGGCAGGGCCAGCATCCGGGCCAGCAGTTCGTGGACGCTGACCGCGTACTCCTGCTGTCGGTCGGCGTTCGCGAGCAGCCAGTCCAGATCCAGCCCGTTGGAGAAGTACTTCCCGGTCGCCGCGGTCACCAGGGCCCTGGGCCCGGTCGCCTTCTCCACCTCGTCCAGTGCCGTGTCGACGGAGGCGATCCAGTCCGGGTGGAAACGGTTCTCCCCGTCGCCGATGTCGAGGACGAACACGTCGTCGTGGCGGTCGAGCGTGGGCACGGCGGCTCCTTCTGGGCGGACGGCGGACCGGGCTGGTGGGACTGACTCGGCGGGACCGGGCTGGCGGGGGTTCGGCCGCTGGCGTCGACCAGACCGAAGACCACCTGCCCCGCAACGGTTCCCGGTACCCGCACCACTTCGACCCACAGCCGGATCACTCTGTCGCGCATGCGACCCCGATGCACTGCTCCTGATGCGGCGCGTCAGAAGAAATGTCCGTATCGTCCCGAAGGTCAACAAAGGTCACGTTGACGGGTGGGGGGCATCCGGCAAGAACCACCGAGCGGAAACCGGCGGCCGCAGCGACAGGCGACACCGGTCGGCCGTCCGCGGTCCGCTCAGAAAGGGACGACAATGAGACACGCCCGGACCCGATGGACCCAACTACCCCGCCTGGCGGCGGTCGTGACGGCGATGGGACTCGCTCTGACCCTGGGCGCCTGCGGGGGTGGCTCGGACGGCGCCGGCGAGGCCGCGACCACCGGTTCCCAGGCGGGCTCAGGGGCGAGCGGTCCACTCAACGGCATCGAGACCAAGTCCGCCGCGGAGATCATCTCGGCGGCCGCCAACGCGCTGCGCGGCGTCGACAGCGTGCACTTCGCCGGCGACGGGGTCGACGAGGGCAAGCCGGCGTCGGTCGACCTGCGGCTGGACTCCCACGGCACCGTCACCGGGTCCATGGACACCAACGGCATGCGCCTCGAGGTGCTGCGGGTCGGCGGCGTGGCCTACGTGCGCGGCGAGGGGCTGGCGGCGGCGTACCCGGGTGCCCGTCCCGAGCAGTGGGTCAAGACCGGGCCGCTCCCCAACGACGACAACCTGAGCCTCGACGGCGCGGCGGACGACATCGAGGACATGGCCGACGATCTCAAGGCCGGCGAGACCCCGACCGTCGAACAGGTGACCGAGCAGGGCCAGCCCGCGGTGAAGGTGACGACGAAGTCCCACACCCTGTACGTCGCGAACGTCGGCGAGCCCCTGCCCCTGCGCCAGACCGGCACCGGCGTGGACAGCGGCACACTCGACGCCACGTTCACCGAGTTCGGGCAGCCGGTCACGGCCTCCGCCCCCACCGACGTCTTCGAGATCCCGCGAGCCGCCTCCTGATCCGGGTTCCACCCGCTCTCCGGTGAAGCCCGCCGGGTGCGCGCTTCCGCGCGCCCGGCGGGCTTCACGCGTCCGCGGTCGACCGTGACCGCCGCCACGGCGGTCCCTCGCCCGGCTTTTCCGAATACAACCGGGATCAATAAGAAACAGAAAACGGCAACGACGAACACTGGTTCGCTGTTATCTCGAACACATCCCATCCGGGAATCCCCGGGCGACAGTCCGGCCACGGCACGACCGGCCGGCATCCAAGCGGCGCAGGTCACACATTCGGACGAGCTATGTGAAAAGGCCATCACCCACGAGGGAGGTGATTTGCCGGCGGCCCGCCATATCGTGGGAAGCCAAGTAACCCGCGGGAACCCCGGCTACCGCGCTGCGGCCATTGGCCACGGCCAGCGGGAGCCACGGCCAGTGGGAGCCGCGGGCGCGCGCCCCGAGGAGCGGGTGCGCGCACGACAGCAGTGATCGGAGTACGCGCATGGCGCACGGTCAGACGGCCCCCGTCGCCGTCCAGGCATCCCCGACCCAGGTGCCCCGCCAGGCCCCCGGCCGGACCGGTCCCCGCAGTCCGCACACCGGCCGGCCCCGGTCCGGCGAGGATGCCCGCCGCTCCGGCACCGGCGGCCCCCGCACCGGCCAGCCGCTCCCCGGCGCCGACACGGCCGTCGGCCAGTGGCCGGGGACCACCGGCTCGGCGCAGGGCACACCGCCGCGCCGCCCCGGCTCCGTCCGGCGGACGACCTCGATCATGATGGAGCGCCCGGACGGCCTCACCGGCCCGCTGCACCTCACCGGTGTCGGCCGTGACCTGCTGACCACCGCCACGGGCGAGGTGGAGGTCCTCGGCGAGGCGCGGCTGCGTGTCGTCCTCGACTACATGGCCGCGCCCGGCCCCGTCCTCGAGATCGAGTCCGAGCCCGCCGTTCCCGGCCTCGCGAGCCTGGTCGGCGCCTCGGCGCGGGCCGGCTTCCGCGGCGCCGCCCGGCAGATCCTCGCGGCCGCCGACGCCGCCGGTGCCGGCGCGGAGGGCGACGCGGCCGACGCCGACAGCGGCGTGGCCGACAGCAACGGCGACGGAGCTGGTGGGGCGTCCACCACCCGGCGCTCGCTGCTCGAGCAGCTCCTCGACGACGTGCCCGTGGCGACCCTGGTGTCGGGCTCCGCGCTCGGGCGCAACGGCATCTTCCGCGACGACCCCTCGCGGCACGCCGGCGCGGAGGCCGGTGGCAACCCGATGCTCGACGTCTGCGCCGGCTGGCAGCGGGAGGGGCTGCTCGCCCGCGTCTCCGCCGAGCGCAGCGCCGACCCCGAGGCCCCGGTGCGGACGACCATGGTCGTGGCCGGCGACCTCGCGGTCGACGAGGACCCGCTCGGGTGGCATCCGCTGCCGCCGATGGGCACCCACGCCATGCGCCGCCTGCGCCGCATCGACCTCGTCCCGATCGGCGGCGAGCCCGCCGGCGCCGGACCCGCCCGTACCGGGTCCGCGGACGGGGCCGCCGACGGGGCCGCCGCCTTCCGGGTCGACGCCTTCTTCCGCGACACCTACCGGGAGGCGTCCGGCGCCGAGGTCGTCGTGCACGAGTACGGGATCGACGCCACGGTCGACCAGTCGGCCCACGTCGTGCGCTCGGTGGGGCGGGCCGGGGTCCTGCCGGGCCCCGAGTGCCCCCAGGCGCTGGCCAGCGCCGAGCGCATCGTGGGACTCGGCGCCGCGGACCTGCGCCGCACCGTCTCGCGCACCTTCACCGGGACGACCACGTGCACGCACCTCAACGACACCCTGCGCTCCCTGGGCGACCTCCCCGACCTGATCGAGCGGCTCCGCTCGGCCACCGCCCGCTGAGGATGACCGACCGGTCGCCGTCATCAGGCCTTCCGCGCCGGGTATCAGGGACAAAAGTCCTGCACCCGGAGTCCGTACCGGCCGACCTCCCGTCCGGGAGGCCGCGGCGCGTCTCCCCACGGGTACCTTGACGATCATGACTGGTGTTCGCGTCTTCCTGCTGGACGATCACGAGATCGTCCGCCGGGGCATCCGGGAGATGCTGGAGGACTCCGGGGACATCGAGGTCGTCGGCGAGGCGTCGACCGCGGCGTCCGCGCTGCGGCGCATCCCGGCCGCCCGTCCGGACGTCGCGGTGCTCGACGCCCGGCTGCCGGACGGAAGCGGGATCGAGGTGTGCCGGGAGATCCGCTCGGCGCAGCCCGCCGTCGGCTGCCTCATCCTGACCTCCTATGACGACGACGACGCGCTCTTCGCCGCGATCATGGCGGGTGCCTCGGGGTATCTGCTGAAGCAGATCCGGGGCAACGACCTGGTCGGGGCGATCCGCACGATCGCCGCCGGGCGCTCGCTGCTCGATCCCGCCGTCACCCAGAAGGTGCTGGCCCGGCTGCGCGACGAACCCGCCGAGGACGAGCAGCTCGCCGCGCTCGGCAGCCGCGAGCGCCAGATCCTCCGGCTGATCGCCGAGGGCATGACGAACCGCCAGATCGCGGGCTGCGTCCACCTGTCGGAGAAGACGGTGAAGAACTACGTGTCGGCGATCCTCGGCAAGCTCGGCCTGACCAGCCGCACGCAGGCCGCCGTGTTCGCGGCCCGACTCAAGAGCTGACGGCGGCCCGGCCGCTGACACGCGGGGCCGGTGGGCGGCACTCCGTCAGCTGCGCGTAAGTGCCCCCCGCCAGTGCCAGGCGGGCGAGCCGTTCAGGTCGTCGCGCACGACCACGCCCGGGGTCACCCGCGGCATCGACTGGACGTCCCACGGGGACAGGCCCGCCACCAGCGGATCCACGGGCAGGTCAAGGCAGCTGAAGACCCGGTCGAGGCGGTCGCGGAACAGTCTGAGCGCGGTGTGAACGACCCAGCTCTGGTTGTGTCCCGTCCGCGGGTCGAAGGCGTGCACGGTCTGCCGACGCGCGCTCGCCCAGGCCCAGCAGATGCCGTCCAGAACGCCGAGCCGCTCCAGCGCGTGCAGCGCCTCCACCCGCTCGCTCATACTTCGACGGTAGGCGGGCGGGAGGTGCCGGACCCGGCCCTGGAGCGGTTTTCGAAACATTCCCGAGCAGGTGCCCGCGGACGTCCGCACCTCGCTTCGGACGTCCCGCCCGATCGGTCCATCGCCACCACCATCGGACCGCCACCGCGCCCGGGCTGTCCGGTTGCCGACAGTGCGGACCCTGGCACGCAACCAGGCGTGATTACTCCGCATCATGACTGACGGAACGGCGCGCGGCCCGGCGTGCCGGCCAACCGCCGGAGGGCCCATGGACGCGTGCCGCAGCGCCGAGGATCCAGTCACCGCGCCCGGCGGCCAGCCCGCCGCCGGCCCGCTGCGGCCTGACGATCCCTCCGAGCTGGGGCACTACCGCGTTCTCGGGCGGCTCGGCGAAGGCGGGATGGGCACCGTCTTCCTCGGCGCCGCCCCCGATGGACGGCCGGTCGCGATCAAGATGATCCGGGCGGAGGTGGCCGGCGTGCCCTCGTTCCGCGCGCGCTTCCGCCGGGAGGCCGAGCTCGCCCGCCGGGTGGCCCGGTTCTGCACCGCCGAGCTGCTGGACGCGGTCGACCCGCCCGACGGGCCGCCCTTCATCGTCACCGAGTTCGTGGACGGGCCCACACTGGCCGCCGCGGTCGCGGCCGGTGGCCCGCTCGGCGCCGCCGACCTTGAGCGGGTGGCCGTCAGCGTGGCCGCGGCGCTGACCGCCATCCACGGCGCCGGTCTGGTCCACCGCGATCTCAAGCCGGCGAACGTCCTGCTGTCGTCCCTGGGGCCGCGCGTCATCGACTTCGGGATAGCCCACGCCGCGGACATCACGCACGTCACCCGGGACTCGATCGTCGGAACGCCGGCGTTCATGGCTCCCGAGCAGGCCCTGGCGCAGCCGGTATCCGGAGCGGCCGACGTGTGGGCCTGGGCCGGCCTGGTCACCTTCGCCGGAACCGGCCGGCCGCCGTTCGGTGACGGCCCACCCGAGACACAGATCTTCCGGATCGTCCACGGCGACCCGAACCTCGACGGGCTGGACCCGGCGCTGGGCGCCGTCGTCCGGCGGGCGATGAGCCGGCAGCCCACGGACCGCCCCACCGCGCAGGACCTACTGCAGCAGCTGGTCACCCTCGGCGTCGAGGTCCCGGCTTCGGCGACATCCGCACTCGCGCTCCCCACGGCGGACGGCGGTGCGCCGCCCCAGGGTCGGGCGCCCGCGAGCGGCCCAATCCCGCCCACCAGCCCAGCCGGCCCGTCCAGCTCACCCAGCTCACCCAGCGCGGCCCGGCGGACGCGACCGGAGCGCCGGCCGTCCGGACGCATGCTCGTCGCCGCGCTGGCCGGGGTCGTCGTCGTCCTGGTCGGCGCCTGGCTACTGCTTCAGGCACAGCCGCCGGACGGCCGTGACGACACCGATGCCCGGGTAAGCGCCGCCCCCGCTCCAGGCGACCCCACCGGTCCGCCGGACGGCCAGTCGCCAGGAGGCGGGGAGGCAAGCCCGGGCACCGCGACGGCCACCGGGCCCGGGCCGGGCGGAACCGCCGGGGAGGTCACGCCGCCCGGCGAGCCCGTCGAGATCCCGGACGTCGTCGGTCGGCCGGTCGCCGAGGCGGAGGAGGCGCTCCGCACCGCCGGGCTGACGAACATCATCCGCACCACGCGGCTCGACGACCGGCCCGCGGGCTCCGTCATCGGGATGCACCCCGCCGCGGGCAGCGAGGTGAGCCGGGACGCGGCGATCGAGCTCGACGTGTCCGACGGGCCGGGGCACACCACCGTCCCCGACCTCGTCGGGCGGTCGGAGGTGGACGCCCGCTCCGGGCTCGACACGGCCGGCCTGAAGATGGTCGTCCAGGAGAACAGCGGGCCGTCCAAGGTCGGGCCGGGGCTGGTGGAGCGGACCGACCCACCGGGCGGGACCCAGGTCGCCTACGGCACGACTGTGACGATCAGCGTCGTGAGCCGGCAGGTCGCCGTTCCCGACGTGGTCGGCCAGAGCGCCGCCGCGGCCACCGCGACGCTGCGGGACTACGGCTTCGACGTCGTCGAGGAGCGCGGCGCGGGCTCCCAGCCGGCCGGGGTCGTCATCGCCCAGCTGCCGCGGGCGGGCCTCGTCACCCGGGGGGCGACCGTCACGATCACCGTGAGCCAGCCCCGGTCGAACGGCGACTCGCAGGTCACGCAGACTCCGGAGCCACCTCCAGTCCCCTGACCAGCGCGGGATCCGGGCGGCCCGCTCCCCCGGGCCGAGGTACCCGCGGGAACGGGCCGCCCGGATCCGCGAGAGCGCTCGGGAGCTCACCCGCGTGGATCACTGCCAGGGAGGTAACCGCCCGGGTCAGCACCACGTAGAGCCGGCGCAGCCCCTGGACGGAGCCCGGCCCGGAGCCGGCGACGGACGCCGGGTCGACGAGGACCACATGGTCGAACTCGAGTCCCTTCGCGAGCGACGCGGGCACGACAGTCACCGGCCGGGACGCCCGCCCTTCCGGCACGGGCTTGTCGGTGAGCGAAACGCCCTCGGTGGGCTCGGCGTCGCCGGTGAGCACGGCCTCATCCGCGGGCTCGGCGTCCACAGTGAGGGCGGCGTCCTCCGTAAGGGCGGCGTCGTCGGTGAGGGCGGCGGCGGGCAGGCCCGCCGCGCGCAGCGACGCCGTCAGGCCGCCGACGGCCTCGTCGGGGGCGATCACCGCCACCGAACCGCCACGGCCCAGCCCGGCACGGACCTGGCGCGCGGCCTCGCCGGCCAGGTCGTCCAGCGGGGCGGCGATCACCCGCAGCGCACCCGGGACGGCGCGGGTCGACGACGCGGGAGGCAGATCCGGCGCGATGCTCGGGAGCAGACGGTCGGCGAACGAGAGGATCTCGGCCGGTACCCGGTGGCCCCGGGTCAGCACCTCCAGCCGCGCGGCGGGCTTACCGAAGTGGGCAAGCGCCTGCTCCCAGGAGCGCGTGGCCCAGGCGGTGGTGCCCTGGGCCAGATCCCCGAGGACGGTGAGCGAGCCGGTGGCGCACCGGCGTCCGACGGCCCGGCACTGCATGGCCGAGAGGTCCTGGGCCTCGTCGACGATGACGTGCCCGAACGCCGGCACGCCGTCGATCAGGTCCAGTGCCTCGTCCAGGCAGAACAGGTCGGCGGGCGACCAGCGGACGGCCCGCCGCGATGTCGGCCGGTCGGCCAGCAGCAGGCGCTGCTCGGGCGCGGAGAGCACGCCGTCGGCGGCGTGGGCGAGCAGGGCGGGGTCGGTGAACAGCCGGTGGATCAGCCCGGCCGCGTCGGTGCGCGGCCAGACGGCGTCGACCGCCGCCCGGACGGACCGGGTGCGGGCGAGGCGCTCCACCGCGGAGTCGGCCGGCAGGTGCCCCCGCTCCTCGGCGCGGCGGACCACCGCGGCGGCGATCCGCCGGGCGAGCAGGTCCCGGGCCACGCGATGGCGGTGGCCGCCAGCCTGGATGCCGGCGGCCAGGCCGGCGATCTCGTCGCCGCTCACCGTCCACCGACCGAGCGAGCTCGTGATCAGGGCAGCCGGCGGGGAGGCGTCAGGCCGGGTGGCGCCGAGCGCCCGGCGGATCACCACGGCCATCCGGGCGTCGCCCTTGATCTCGGCCACCGGCTCCGGGTCGGTTCCGCGCGCCGTCGCGACGTCCACGAGGGCGGCGAGACTACGATGGGTGACGGTGAACTCGCCGAGCGCGGGCAGGACCGCGCCGATGTAACGCAGGAAGGCCCGGTTCGGCCCGACGACGAGCACCCCGGCGCGGCTGAGCCGCTCCCGGTAGGCGAACAGCAGGTAAGCGGCCCGGTGCAGGCCGACCGCTGTCTTGCCGGTGCCCGGCGCGCCCTGGACGCAGACACTCACCTCGAGATCGGCCCGGACGATCTCGTCCTGCTCGGGCTGGATCGTCGCGACGATGTCACGCATGGGCCCCGAGCGGGGCCGCGCGATCTCGCGGGCGAGCAGGTCGCCTCCGGCCGGCCCGCCGGCCCGTGACGCGCCCGCCGGGCCGGGCGACGGTTCGACGAGCGGCTCCTCCTCGAACGCGGTGAGCTCGGGGCCGTCGAACCCGAACCGGCGCCGCGCCACGAGCCCCATCGTGTCGCCCCGATAGGCGCGGTAGTACGGACGGGCGATGTCGGTACGCCAGTCGACGACCAGCGGATCATCGCCGGCGGCCTCCCGCACATGGCGCCGTCCCAGGTGGACGCGCCGACCCGGCGCGGCGGCGGCGCCCGCGGCGTAGTCGATCCGTCCGAAGAACAACGGCGCCCCGCTCGCGGGGTCGCTCAGCGCCTCGAGGCGCCGCCGCCGCGCCGCTTTCAGGGACGCGTTCGTCACCTTGTCAGCGACAGGGTCGCCTTCGGCGATCTCCGTCGCCTCGGCCTCGTGCCGCATCCGGACCAGCGCCGCGCGGGCGCGGTCCAGGTGACGGCGCTCGGCGGCGAGCTCCGCCGACCACGGATCCACCGACCGGGCGTCCGCTGGCCGGAGATCCGCCGGCCGGACATCCACGGACCGGGGATCCTCATCGCGCCCCTCGGCCGCGCCGTCACCCATGCCGACCCCTCCACTTTACGAAGTCAATAACTTGACCGAGTAAAGCAGATCGAAACCGCTCACCCGGGCCCGGGCACCGTCCGACCCTGAAGATCCGTCCGATCGGGGAAGTCCGCCCGGTCCGCACGATCCGCCCGGTCCGGGAGATCCACGAGACCTGGAAGACTCGCGAGTCCTGGGAGGTTCGCGAGTCCGGCGAGCGCGCCGAACGCCCGGCGGGCCGCCGCCTCGGCGTCGGGCAGGACGTCCGCCGCGGCCGCGCCGGCGTCGAGGCGGTGCCAGTTCTCCCGGGCCAGCACCCGTTGGACGGTGAGGACCGCCGCCGCGGCGAGCCGCGCGTCCACCTGGGCGGCGGGCGAGCCGGCCGCCTCGGCGAACGCGTCCGCCAGGGCGTCCTCGTCGGCGGCGGTGTACTGGGCCATCCGGCCCAGCAGGCTCGGGGTCGAGAAGACCAGGCGATGGTAAGCGAGCACCTCGGGCACGTCGCACAGCCCGGTGACCGGTTCGTGCTGTCGCAGGCCCGCGAGGAAATGAGCCTCGAGAGCGGCGAGCGGCGACTGGTCGGCCGACCGCGCCCGCACCACCCGGGCCGCTTCACCACGGTGGTCGAGCACGCGGTGGAGGACGAGGTCCTCCTTGGCCGGGAAGTAGCTGAACAGCGTCGGTTTCGACACCTCGGCGGCCGCGGCCACCTCGGCGACGGAGACACGCTCGAAGCCCCGTTCCAGGAACAGCGAGACGGCGGCGGCGGACAGCGCGTCGCGGGTGCGCCGCTTCTTGCGGTCCCGCAGGCCGAGTGGCTCGGTCATCGCCGCCGCCTACCCGCTCCGCTCCCCCACGAGCCGTCGGAGGGCCTCCGGGGCGCGGCTGTGCCGCCGGGCCGCCGGACGTCCGGCGGTTCGCTCGGGTGCGATCTCGTACTCCACGACATGCACAGTAAGGCGCGCCGGCGCCGGACCGTCACGGCCCCGACGGACCCGGGCCGGCCGGGACCCGCCGGCTGGCATGCCAGCCGCACCGGTGCCCGTTACCAGGCGTCAAGAGCGGCCTGGAAGGGAAAGAAAGTAAGACAGGCACGCGGACCACCAGGCGTCACAGCCAGTTCCCCGGCGGCCCGCTGCACCGCTCCGACGGTCTCCGGCGGCAGGCGTCCCGCACTGCCGGCGGACCGACGACGCGACAAAAGGGGGACGGGATGACGCGACAGCGCCGATCGCGCCCACCTGGGGCGGAGATCGCCGCACCGGGGACAGATCGTCACTTATCGCATCCGGGCCAGGACCGAAGTTAACACGAAGGAAGCCTGGATTTAATTTTCGTTGAATCGCCGTGTGCAATTCTGCAGTATGCAGACAGGTGGTGCTCCCGTGGTCGATATCGTTAAGATAGCAGCGTCGATCGACGATATCCCCACCGTTGAAGAAACAGACGCGATGCTGGAGGAGCTGCGCAGGCTCCCACGCACCATGGAGACGATCAGGTTGATGGATGACCTGCTGGAGCTCCGATCGCTACTCGGCGCGACGTGCTGAGAACGCGCGCCGAGTAGCGTCGGAGGGCTTGGCGGCGCACCGCTGGACGCACTGTTCAACTGTGGTGCGCCGACATTCCGGCCTGGCCGGTCAGCAGGAGGGTGTTACTAGGCGCCGAAACCCTGCTGGCCCTGCTGGCCCTGGTTGCCCTGCTGGCCGCCACCGAAGCGCTCGCCGGCCTGACCCTGGCCGCCGCCGACACCGGCCAGCTCACGCAGGCGGTTCTCGACGTAACGCTCGCTGTGGTGCGTCTTGTCCGCGATCCGGGCGACGAGGTCATTGATGTCGGTCGCGGAGTCGAGGTCCGCCGCGCTGACCTGACCGAACTGGTCAAGGAGGCGGTAGCGGAGCTGCCGCCAGTTCTGACGGAGCTGCTGCTCCACCTGCTGGCGCTGCTGCTGCTGCTCCTGCTGGCTCATTTTCTGATCCCTTTCTCAGTGGTCATTTACTGGCGCGCACCGAGGTGCGGGGCGAACGCTACCCCAGCGACTTCGGGCAGCGTCAAACCCGCACCGGAATCCGAATGTATTCGGCCAGTCCGGGGCCACCACGACGGAAACAGCCCGCCGGGCGCATAAACGGTACCCAGGGTTCAGCACGAGGCCGACCGATGAATACCGGCTCGCCGGCCATCATTTCGCCGTTTCCCGCCGAAGCGGATGGCGCCGCGGCCCGACGCCACGCGCTCGCCGCTCGCATCACCGGCGAACCGCCGACCCGGCCGCGGCGGGGTGCCGCGATCGCGCCGGTTCGCCCAGGGACCGCCGGGGGCGAGAACGTGCGATCAGGAGCGCACCGAAAGTAGCGTCGGGACGTCCTGACGCAAGGAGGCTGTCATGCGTGCGTGCGACACCTGCGGAAACGATTACTGGATGTCCTTCGAGATCCGGGTCGTCAGCGGTGAGACGTACACCTTCGACTCGTTCGAGTGCGCGGTGCAGAAGCTCGCCCCGCGCTGTGAGCACTGCGACTGCCGGGTGATCGGGCACGGCGTGGAGGTCTCCGGGCGTTTCTTCTGCTGTGCGCACTGCGCACGCCAGGCGGGCGGAATGGGCCGTGAGATCCGCGACGCCGTCGGAGCGCACCCCGACGGATCGGCGGCCGGGGCGGGAGACGGCGCGCCCCGGCGACGGGTCGGCCAGGCGACGGCGGGCGAGCGGTCGGATGGGTGACAAACGCCCCGGAGCGCCCGTTTTCCGCAGGTGAACTGGATGGGTGACCGGACCCACCACGCAATCAGAACGCTGGCATCCGGAACGGCGGAAACGAGAACGGCGGAAACCGGAACGGCGCCGGCTCGTACGCCGGAGCCGGGCGCGAGCCTGCCCGCCACCGGGGCCGCGAATCCGCCTGCTGCGCCCCGGCGAGCAGGCCATCGTCGACGAGGTGTTCGCCGGGCTCTCACCGAGAAGCCGTTACCTGCGTTTCCACGCGCCGCTGGGCGCCCTTCCGGCAGCGCACCGCCGCGCCCTCGTGGACGTCGACGGCCGTGACCACATCGCGCTCGTCGCGGTGGAACGCCGTCCGCTGGGAATCGCGCGGCTGATCCGCACCGGACCGGCCGAGGCCGAGGTGTCGGTCGCGGTCGTCGACGACGCCCACCGCAGGGGGGTGGCCCGTCGGCTGCTCGCCGAGCTCGAACGTCGCGCGTGTGCGGCCGGTGTCCGCGAGCTGCACGCCAACGTGCTCGCCGAGAACACCGCCGCGCTGGCACTGTTCCGGGCGAGCTTCGCGCAGGGCCCGTGCGTGGTGGAGGGCGATGTGCTGCGCCTGACGTGCCTGCCGGGCCGCCGCGCGCGGTGGCCGGCCCGGCCGGGCCGGCCGGCCCGGCGCCGCCCGGGGGGGGGGGGGGGGGGGGCCCCCGCCCCGCGGGCCCCCCCCCGGCGCCGGGGGGGGGCC
>NZ_JALKFY010000641.1:33905-45787 GCF_023242985.1 Frankia sp. Mgl5
GCGGGCGGGGCCGCGGGGGGGGGGGGCGGGCCCGGCGGGCCCGGCCGGCCCGCCGCCGCCGGGGCAGGCGCCGGGCGACGCCTGCCACGGGCTGACGCCGGACGGGACCGGTCGGAATCAGACGACCCGGTCCGCCGGGCCGCTCTTGATCGCCTCGACGAGAGCGCCGAGCTTCTCACCGGAGAGGTTCCTGGCCAGGTCCGCCTCGCTGATCATCCCGACGAGCCGCTTGTCGTCGATGACCGGCATCCGCATCACCCGGTGCGTCATCATCTCGTTCAGGACGGTGTCGAGGTCGGCGTCCGCCCGGACGAACAGCGGCTTGCCCTTCCCGAGGTCACCGGCCCGGGTCGACGCCGGGTCCCGACCCTCCGCCACACAGTTGATCACGATGTCGCGGTCGGTGATGATGCCGCCGAGGCGGTCGTCGGCGCCGCAGATCGGCAGCGCGCCGACGCCGAGGTCGCGCATCATGCGGGCCGCGCTGGCCAGTGACTCGTCCGCGCCGACGCACTTCGCGTCGCCGTGCATGATGTCCCGAGCGGTCGTCATGGCTGTTTCCCCTTCGTCGTCATGCCTGCTGGGAGCCGTCCCGCGGCTTCCGGGGAAGCCGCGATCCGACTCGACATGACATACCCACCGCGACCGGGTGCACACGATCAGTCCACAATGGCGACGGTGCGCCGGGGATCAGTGGCGGTGCGCCGGGGCCAGCTGGTGCGCGGTCACCCTGCGCACGTCGCACGGATCGCCGCCGGCGGGCGAGCACGGCTCGCACTCCGTCTCGACGGTGGCGTGCACGACGCCGTGCTTCTCCGCCAGCACCGCCTTGACCCGGTCGGAGACCGCCCGCGCCTCCTCGAGTGTCGGATGGCCGGCCACCTCGACATGGGCGCTCGCCGCGGCGACCCGGTCGGACAGGCCCCACACGTGCACGTCGTGCACCCCGGTCACGCCCTCCACGGCGAGGACGTCCGCCTGCACTGCCGCCAGGTCCAGCCCGGCGGGGGTCGCCTCGAGCAGCACCCGGGACGACTCGGCCAGCAGGCGCACGCCCTGGATCCCGATCAGCGCCGCCACGACCAGGGAGAGCGCCGGGTCGAGCCAGTACCAGCCGCTGGTGAGCCAGATGACGAGCCCGGCGCCGGCGACCGCGACCGACACCAGCGCATCGCCGGCCAGGTGGGTGACCGCCGCCCTGGTGTTGAGATCACCGTGCCGTTCGTGGACGAAGAGCGCGCTGACCCCGTTGCCGACGGCCGCGGCGATCGCCACGATCAGGACGACCAGGCCGTCGACCGGCTCGGGGTGGGCGAGCCGCCCGGCGGCCTCGACGCAGACCAGGGTGGTCACGACCAGCACGCTCGCCGCGTTCGCCTGGGCGGCGAGCACCGGCCAGCGCAGCCCGCCGAAGGTCCGGGTGGCGGACGGCGCCTGCCTCGCGAGCCGGATCGCCATCAGTGCGAACGCGACGCCCGCCGCGTCCGCGAGGTTGTGCGCGGCGTCGGCGAGCAGGGCGACCGACCCGACGAGCAGCCCGGCCGCGGCCTGGCTGACGACGATCGCGACGTTCAGGCCCGTCGCGAACGCCAGCCTGCGGTGCTGGGAGTCGAAGCCGCGCGGAGCGGACCCACCCGCCGCGTGCTCGTGCCCGCCCGGCGCGCCGGGCCCGCCGTGGGCGTGGGTGTCGCCGGAGTCGTGGGTGTCGCCGGAGTCGTGGCCGTGGGCGGGCCGGGTCTGCGGCGGGACGAGACCCTGACCTTTGTCGTGCCCGTGGTCGCCGTGGCGGCCTTCGGGGGTGTTCACCGGTCCACCAGGTCGGTGAGGTCGCGCGCGGCGACGCTCCCACCGGTGGGCACGAACCGGGCCGGCTGCTCCCCAGCGGGCGCGACGAGATCGCCGCCGGGCTCCCCGTGGGCGTGGTCGGGGTCGACCGCGAGCACCACGCTGAGCAGGTCGTCCAATGCGTGCGCGAGGGCGTCGTCGGCGAGCTCGTAGCGCAGGCGCCGGCCCTCGGAGACGGCCACCACCAGCCCACAGCCCCGCAGACAGGCGAGGTGGTTGGAGAGATTCGTCCGGCTCACCGAGAGGACCTCGGCGAGCTCCGTCGGGTAGGACGGGCCCCTGCGCAGCACGAGCAGCAGGCGTGCCCTGGTGGGATCGGACAGAGCGTGCCCGAACCTGGCCAGGACCTCACCGTGCACCACAAGCTTCACCATAGACTGAACAGTACAGCGACCGCTGACGTCAGTCGATCCTGAACAATCGACACAGCCCGAACGGTCGGCACAGCCGCATGGCGCCCGCCGAGCGCCGGGCGGCGGCCGGCGGGCCTCAGCCGGCGATCAGGTCCTCGAGGAAGAGCAGCACCCGGGCCGGGACACTGCGCCGGCCCGGCCCCGCCAGCACGGCGTGCCCACCGGGGACCACGGTCAGCTCGGTCCGGGCGGCCGTCCGGGTGGTCATCCGCACCAGCTGCAACGGGCTGATCGGGTCGTCCCGGCCGTGGATGAGCAGGATGGGGAGATCGGGCAGCACCCGTGGCGGCGGGTCGCCGACAGGTATGCCGGCGACCGGCACGTGCAGCAGCGGCAGCCCGAGCAGAACGAGCCCGTCGGGGCGCACGGCGGGTGAGCCGGCCATCGCCAGCGCGGCCAGCGCGCCCGAGTCCGAGCCGAGGAGGACGAAGGGGAGTCCGGGGCGGCGCACCTCGCCGACGGCGTGCGCCACGTTCCCGCCGGCGGGAACGACCGCGGCGGCGTAACCGTCGAGCGCCAGCCGCCGGGCTAGCCACTCGTAGGGCTCGCGGCTCTCGCCCCGCCCCATGAGTATCGCGACGGCCACCCGGACCGGCTCGGCGAGGAGGTCGTCACCCGGGACGGTGTCGTAGTCCGCGAGCGGGGGGCTGATCGTTGTCGAGGGCGTCATGGCGCCGTGGTCTCCTTCTCTGGCGCTCCGTTGCGCCGTCACGGCCCGCGGCGGGGGATACGCGAGGCTCGTGCCGCCGGCGTCACCGGCGCCGCGGCCCCGGGCCCACATGAGTCACGGCGGGGCCAGGAACCCCGGCAGACTATCTCCCGCGCCGGGGTAGCGGCGGAGGCCAGGGTGTCCGCCGAGCGACACCGCCAGGCGACACCACCGAACCGCACCGCCCACGGCGGGCCCTCCGCCGATCCCGGGGCGCGGCGCCCCGGGATCGGCGCGACTGGCGCCAGCAAGCCGTCGCCGATCCCCGACTAGCTCTCGTGGATCTGCTGCGTGAGGTAGTTCGTCGCGCCGAGCTGGGCGATCAGCGTGAGCTGGGCGTCCAGCCAGTCGATGTGCTCCTCCTCGGAGACGAGGATCTTCTCCAGCAGCACCGCCGAGCCCACGTCCTTCTTCGACCGGCACAGCGCGATGCCGTCGCGCAGAAGGCTGACCGCCTCGTCCTCCTGCGCCACATCGGTCTCCAGCTGCTCCTGCACGGTCTCGCCGATCCGCAGGGTGTGCAGCCGCTGCAGGTTGGGTAGGCCGTCCAGATAGAGAACGCGCTCAATCAGCGCATCGGCGTGTCGCATCTCGTCAATGGACTCGTGGTAGAAGTAGTCCGCCAGTCGGCGATATCCCCAGTTACGCTGCATCCGCGAATGCAGGAAGTACTGGTTGATGGCCGTCAGCTCGTTCGTCAGCACCTTGTTCAACAGGTCGATGATGTCCTTGTCGCCACGCACCGTCTACATCTCTCCTCAGTCGTCTTCGACGCGCCCACAGGCCGCGGGGGTGCAGCCTTTCCGGACGAACGGCCACGGTCACCGGGATCTCCGGCACCGTTCCGGCACGTCCGCGCCGGTCCGTCCTGGGTGGCGTCGCAACGCAAGGTACCCGGACCGTCGCCGGACACCCTGGCCACCACCACCGAAGGCCACCGCCACCGGAGGCCACCGCCACCGGATTGGGCCGGCGCGCCGCAAATTCGCCCAGGAAACAGGAAATCACAGTGGAGCCCGGCTCGCATACCGGTGAGAGCGCCGCGAACCTCACATCGACGCCTATTTAGGCTAGCCTGTCCTCAGTTAGGGAAGGCTTCGCTGACGCGTCACCGGCGAGGCAGCCGCACCAGACCGAGATAGAAGTCGTCGATCCGATGAATCACCTCGACGAAGGCCTCGAAGTCCACGGGTTTCGAGACGTAGGCGTTCGCGTGCAGCGTGTAGCTGTACAGCACGTCGTCCGGCGCCTCCGAGGTTGTCAGCACAACCACCGGGATGGACAGCAGCCGCGGGTCCGCCTTCAAAGCGCTGAGAACCTCCCGGCCGTCCATCCGCGGCATGTTGAGGTCCAGCAGGATGAGGTCGGGCCGAGGGTTCGCGGGGTCCCGCAGGTAGGCCATCGCCTCCACGCCGTCGACGGCCACGTGGAGCTCGTGGTTGACACCGCGGTCGGTCAGCGCCTCCTCAACCATCAGCGTGTCGCCGGGGTCGTCCTCCACCAGCAGGATGTTGAACGCGCGAACAGCGGCGGCAGCGGTCACGAACGGCCTCTCTTGTCACGGAGTCTGGATCAGCTCGGAGCACCGGCCGGACGCCGTGGCGTCACGCCCGTGTCCGGCCATCGTGCGGCCGCCGGGCACGACCGTCGGCGCGGCCAACGATAGGCCGATCGACAGCGGGGCGGGGCGCGGGGCGTCCACCCGCGCGCTCCCGCCCGCGGGTGCGCCACGAACCACCAGCCACCCGGACCAGCCCTGGCGACGGGGCGTAGCCGTCGTGCGACGCTGAGGCTGGAGCGATCCCCGCCGGGACATCGTCAAGACAGCATGGAGTGCCATCAATGCGACGTGTCGTGGACGCGGACGCGGCGCTGTTCGTGGGCTGCGCGCTGACCAACGCCCTCGGCATGACCGGGCTGGTCCGCACCTTCGGCTATCCCGGCATGCTGAACGACCCGGCCGCGGCGACGCTGGCCGCGCTGGGCTCGCGGACCTGGACCCTCACGCTGTTCACCCTGCTCACGGCGGCATCCGCGGTGCTGCTCGTGCCGCTGACGACGCGGATCGTCCGCCTCGGGGCCGCCCCGGGCCCGGGCCGGCCGGCCGCGAACCCGAACCGGGCCGCCTGGGTGCTGCTCCTCACGGGCCTCGCCGCCGCGACCGCCATGATCTTCGAGTGGTCCTTCTGGCTCATCGGGGTGCCGCTACTCACCCGTAATCCGCCAGGACCCGGGCCGATCTCCCCCGGTGTGACCACCTTCGACGCGTTGCGCGTCGCTCTTGGTGTCCTGTGCGGCGAGACGATCGGCCCGCTGCTGCTGGCCGCCTGGACCGTCCTGGTCGCGTCCCGTTTCGTCGCGTCCGTCTTCGACGACTGGTGGCCGCTCGCGCCCGCCCGTCCTGACCGTCCTGACCGCCCCGGACGCAGCCCGCTCGGAGGCCGGCTCGTCGGGCGCGGGCTGGTCGAACGCGGTCGCCGCCTTGTCGCCGCGGCGGCGGACTGGCTGCGGTTGGAGGTCCTGCGCTGGGCACGGCCCGTCCTCATCGGGAGCGGCCTCGCCTGCGCCGCGCTGCTGTTCGCGGCCGCCGTCTCGGCGGCGGGCCTGCTCCCCACGCCCCACCTGCCCGTTCTCGCCCGCCTGCTGTGGAGCCTGTGGCTGGCCGGGATCGGGGCCCTGGTCTGGATCTCGCGGGCCCGGGGAGCGGGCCCCCGGCACGGGGCGGGGGGCCACGGCGTCGTCCTCGGGCTCCCGTGGCGGGCGGGCGGGCCCCGGGCGGCCGCCCGGCCGCGCCCGTTCCAGCGCACGCCCTTCCGGTATACGGCCTACCGCGCCGCCGCGCGGAGCAGGGCGCTCCCCCGGCACCGGCCAGGCCAGCTCGACACCGGTCCGGTGAAACTGCGGGCCGAAGTGGGCGGACTGGTCGAAACGGGCGGGAACGACGCCGTCACCGAGGCCGGCGACGAGGCGGTCGTGGACGCGGGTCCCCACGCCCGCGTCGCTCATGCCACGGCCGATGCCCACGCCGACGCCAATGCCGGCCCCGGCCCCGACCCCGACGACGACGGGATGGATCCGCCGACCGAGATCGTCTCCGGGCTCCGGGAGGTCCACGCGGCGGGCGACGACGAGCCCGCGGATTCCGGGTCCGCTGAGGGCTGACCTCGTCCGCTCAGCCGGGCAGGCGGGGGCGGCGCGGCGCGAGCACCCGGCCCTGGGCGCCGGACTGGCGCACCGTCCAGCCGAGCTCGTCGGAGCCGGTGACCGACCAGGGCCGTTCCCCCCACCGACGCCCCGGATCGCTCAGCCCTCGGCCGCGGACCCGCGGGGCGGCGACGAAGGCCGCGACGTCGCGCATGGCGACGTCCAGCAGGGCCCCCCGCCCGGCCGCCCGGCACAGCGCGACCGCCAACGCGCCGAAGAGGCCGGTCAGCGGGTCGGCGATCGCGTCACCGCAGAACACCGGGACGGAGCCGCCGGGAGCCGCCCGGTCCCAGCCGACGAGTCCACCGGCGACGGCGGCGTCGTCACCGAAGGCGACCGGGCCGGGCCCGTGCCCGCCGGCGCCGGCCGCCCGCCCGTACCCGGTGATGCTCAGCCAGACCCGACCGGAACGGGCCCGCACCCACCGGTCGGCGTCCAGACCGAGCTGCGCGAGCGCGCGTGGCCGGGAGCCCTCGATCACGACGTCGGCCCGCTCGACGAGCCGGTGCAGCGCCGCCCGCCCTCGCGGGTCGGTGAAGTCGAACCGCTCCTCGTCCTGGCCCGCGTGCAGCCACCGGTAGAAGTCCGGGTCACCGAGCCGTGCCCCGTCCGGGCGGTGCACGCTCTCGACCTTCACAACCCGCAGGCCCATCCGCCCCAGCAGGCGGGCCGCCAGCGGACCAGCCCACAGCGACGAGAGGTCGACGACAAGGGGACAGCCGGCCCCGTTCCCACCCGCCGCCGGTCCGGCGGCCTCCCCCTGCCGGCCCGGCACCTCGCCCTGGACGGCGATGCCCTGGACGGCGATCCGGACCGGTGGCCGGGGCTCCGCCGGCTCGGCGGACGGGAGCGACGCCACGGGTAGCCCAAGCAGCCAGGCACGATCGACCAGGTCGGCGCGGTCATGGGCGGGCAGCAGGGCGGTCAGCGCCGCCCATGTCGACTCAAGTGGGTCACTGTGACCACCCGCGGGCGCGGTGACCTCCGCGGGATCCACGCCGAGCAGCGCCGGGAGCATCTCCACGTCGTCCCGCCGGGCGAGGTTCACCGCGACCCAGCCGTCGGCGGCCCGCAGCAGCCGGCAGCCGCCGTTGGCGGAGATCGTCCCGCCGCGGCGCAGGCCGAGCAGCGCGGCCCGGCCCGCGAGCAGCTCGGGGACGTCAACCTCGACCGCCGCGCCCAACTGCGCGGACGCGGCGCGGAGCAGCACGGCGGCCGCCCGGGCCCGCCCCAGCACCGGAGCGTCCGGCACGACCGGGACCGCCGCGGGCCGGCCGGTGAGCCACATGAGCCCGGACCCGGCCCAGTCGAGCGCGGGCCTGGCCGCGGGCGCCGCCGCCGGCCGGGCCTCGAACGGCGCGGCCTCGAAGGGCAGGGATTCGAGCGGGAGGGATTCGAGCGGCAGGCCCGCCGCGAGCAGCGCCTGTCGCAGTTCGACTGCCAGCTCGGCCTCGGCCTCGGCCTCGATCTCGGCGTCGGCGTCGGCGTCGGCGTCGGCGTCGATCTCGGCGTCGGCGGGGCCGAGGTCAGCTGCTCGGTTCCGCGCCACGAGCCGGGATCTCACCACACTGGACCACCACGAAGCCACCGCGCCCGCTGTACTCGATCTGGGCGAGCTCGCCGGAGGTGCGCCCGATCAGATTGCCCACCTTGAAGCTGGAGATCACCCGGGTGCGGACGCCGGCCGTCCAGGCGACTGCCGCGTCGCGATCGACGCACACCGGCTCGTCCGTCGGGAGGACGAGCGGGCTGCCCAGGCACAGCACGCCGACGCCGCCCGTTCCGGAGATCTCGGTGTTGAACACGCCGCCCGCGATCATCGCACCGATCCCGCCGGACGTCGTAGTGATCTTGTAACGGACGCCGGACTCCAGGGCGAGCAGGCTGCGGCCGTTGACCGTGATCCGGTCGTTGTCCAGGTGGAAGATCGAGATGTGGCTGCCGGACTCCGCGAACCAGACGGTGCCGCGGCCCTTGACCCGCATCAGGTCCTGGCCCTCGCCGGTGACCGCGCGCCGGAGATAGCCGCCGACGCCCTGCCCCTTGTAGGCGAAGTCGACCTTGCCGCGGTAGGCCACCATGGACCCCTGCTTCGCGTACATCTCGCCGCCGTCGAGGCGGACCCGGAGCATCCGGTCGCCCTCCTCGAGCGCGAACGGCGGACCGCCGGAACTTCCCGCCGCATGCTGCCCAAGTGGTTGATTCACAGGCACCATTGAACGCCGGACGGCGATCCCCGTCACCACCGATCGACAAGGCCGGGCCGGCCGATCCGCCTCCGGGGCCGGGTCAGTCCCGGCGGTGCACGCTCACGGCGTAGCCGTCCTCGGGACGGTCGGGCGCGCCGTCCCAGGTCGCGAAGCGGCGCTCGAGGGTGAGGCCCGCGCCCACGCACCAGCGGTCGTACTCGGCGAGGCCGAAGGGCGCCTCGGGCAGCGGCAGGTGCGCGCCGTCAAGGCCGAACCCGGCAACCAGAAGGCCACCCGGGCGCAGGACGCCCGCGAGGACCCGCAGCACGTGCGCCTCCGTGCCCTCCGCGAGCAGCGGGATCACGTTGCCCGCCGCCACGACCAGGTCGAACGGGCCAGCCCGGCCCGCCGGCGCCGTGGCGCCCTGGTCGGCGAGCGCGGCGGGCAGGTTCGCGAGATCGCCGAGAATCCAGGTCACCTCGCCGGACACCGCCTTCGCCCGCGCGAGCATCGACGGGTCGACATCGACACCGGTGCACGAACAGCCCAGCTCGGCGAGCCGGATGGCGACCCGCCCGGTGCCGCAGCCGGCGTCGAGGATCCGCGCACCGGCGGGGACGAGCGCGGCGCAGAAGCTCGCCTCGCCGTGAATGTCCAGGCCACTGGCCGCGAGGCTCGCGAACCGCTCGTCGTAGCGGTCCCCCACGGCGACGCTCGGCGCACCTCCGCCGCGCGTACCGGTCAGGGACGCCCAACGGCTCGGCGGCGCCTCCCCCGCCGGGCCGCCCGAACCAGCCCGGCCGGCCGCGGGGCCACCCTGCCCGGGAAGATCACCGGGGAGATCACCGGGCTGATCCGGGAAACCGCCGCGTTCGCCGGTGCCAGTAACCACCAGGCGAGATTATCGGACGGCGGAGTGTCACCTCGCGGCCGGCGCCGCTCCGTGCCAGCTCGGCTCCCGGTCGGCCAGCCAGCCGTGGATGACGTCCCGCAGGCTCGCCGGGCGCAGGTCGAGGCCAGACAGGTTGCCGATCGACACCGAGGTGATGTCAACGTCGAACTCATGGCTGCCGATCTGCGCACCCCAGGGCAGATCGGCGGCGAACAGGACGTTGATCTCCTGGTGGCGGACGCCGCCCTCGACGTAGACGTTCTCGGCGCAGCCGATGAACTCCAGGTCGGCCACGTCGAGGCCGGCCTGCTCCTGGATCTCCCGGCGCAGGGCCGCCTCGACCGTCTCGCCCGGGTCCACGTTGCCGCCCGGCAGGTAGAACCACGGCTGCCCGCGGCGGTTCGCCAGCAGCACGCGGTCCTGGGCGACGAAGAGCACCCGGGCGCTGATCTCGACGGGGGCGGGCGGGGCCATGAGCGCTCCAGACGGGGGGTCGATGCAGGGGCGGGGCGGGGCGGGGCGGGGCGGGGCCGGGCTAGGCGATGCGACGGGCGGAGTGCATCCCGAACTCGGCGGGGTCCAGCCTGAGCACCTGCACGGCCTCGAGGACGACCGCCTGTTCGCTGGCGACGAACTCACCGTCCACCCGCCCGATGACCTCGCCCAGATGGATCACCGCCGCCGCCTCCATGGGCCGGTTGCGGACCTTCGCGATCTCGGTGAACACGGCGGCCCGGCCGGCCTGCGGATCGGTGACGAGGCGCCGCAGGTGCGCGTCGAAGAGGGCCTCGAGCTCGTCCGGCGGGAAGTGCGACATGACCGGGTCGCTGGCCACGAACGCGCGCAGCCCTTCGCGTTCCGCCGGGTCGACCCGGCCGTCCGCGGCCGTCACCAGCGCGCACATCGCGACCGCGGCGTCGCGGAAGGCATTGCCGCGAAGCTCCTCCCTCCGGGCGGCGAGCTGCGCCCGCAGGGACGCGACGGAAAGGCGGCGCCCGAGGCGCCCGACCTCGCCGGCGCCCGGCTCGATGCCCCGCCAGACGGGCCATTCGTCCATGACCCACCTACGCACCGCCGCGCCCACCGGCAGCGGGCGGATCCGCGTGGTGAGGAGCAGATCGGACTTGACGGGGGCCAGGTCGTGCCCCTGCCAACCGGGCGGGACCGGTACTCCGGCCGGCCACTCCGCGGCGAACAGGATCGTCAGGGTGTGGGCCTGCCCGAGGCCGGCGGCGCTACCCAGGTCTCCCCCGGCGTGCTCGGCCGCGCCGACGAAGCGCCAGCCGGGCGGCCGCGTCGCGGACGGGCCGCCGGGGCGCCCGGCCGGCCGGCGGGCGGGGGCGGCGCCGAGGGACCCCAGGTCACCGAGGGCGGCGACGTGGCGGGCCAGCGCCTGCTCGGTGTTCTCCTCGGGCTCCACCGGGCCGCCCGGCAGCACGTGCCAGGTGTCGTCCGGCGGGCGGGCGAGCAGGACGCTGCCGCCCACCCGGACGAGCAGGCGGGTCTCGAGCCGTATCGAGGCGGGCGAGGACATCGCGGTGAACCTCCCGGGGCCAGGACGAGGAGCGCGGGTGCCCGCGTGGACAGGCCGCGGGGGACATCATCCCCCAGACGGGTGGTCCGCCGGCACGGGCCGCCGCAGCCACTCGGTCACGGATGTGGTCCGACCGTCACCGAAACGAACCGAAGACGGGTCCGGGACGGGTCGCGCCACGGCGCATCAATTCGCCGCCGTTGGTGTAGCCCTGCGCATGTCGGGCATACAAGGAGCACGGACGAAATCTGCCTCCCGGCCCCGCTTTCGACCCGAGAGCGGCAGTAGCCGAGCCGCCGTCCCCTCATCTCACCCTGCGCGGCCTTGGAAGGGCGGTGCGACATGCGCACGGTTATCGCTGCGGCGGTCCTCGTCGTCACGGCGGGGGCGGGTTTCGCCCTCGTCGGTGGCGCGGGCGGCGCCGCGTGGAGCTATGCCCTGGTGGTTCTGATCGCCGTCGGCGCCGCGTGGTTCGCCGCCCGCCTCGCGCCCGGCTACCGGCTGGGAATGGGCGACGGCACCTGCCCGGAGTGCCGTGGTGAGGGGCGGGCCTTCTACGGCAGCGGCCGGACGACCTACCGTCGCCGCTGCCGGGCGTGTCGCGGCTCCGGCTCGGCCCCCGCCGACCTGCGGATCCCTGAGGCCCTGCTCCACCCGGGCACCCGGACCGACGGGGAGACCGTCCCGGTCCAGCGGTGACTCCCGGTCCGGCAGTGACTCCCGATCCGGCGGTGACTCCCCGTCCGGCGGTGGCGGAGCGCCGGTGACGGCACGAGCCGAACGGCCCCGCCCTGTCCCGTGCCCGCCGGCTCCGTGTCCGCCGCCTGCGCCGGCCGGGCCGCCCGCGGACCTACCGCGCGCGAGCCGGCCGGAGCAGGCCGTACCCGACGTACGCCCTGGTCCGGTAGCCCTCGGCGACCAGCCGCCGGTGCTCGCGGCCGAGCGTGCCCGTCAGGGCCTGGAACTCGAAGCTGTCGCGGCGGCGACCGACATGCATGGCCAGCCGGGCGGTGAGCGCGATCAGCCCCGGATCGTCCGTGGCGACCACGGGATAGCCCGGCCCGGCCATGAGGACACCCAGGGAGCTGGCGAACGC
>NZ_JALKFY010000190.1:0-260 GCF_023242985.1 Frankia sp. Mgl5
AGATCGTCGGGAGGAGCAGGCAGGGTTTGTGGACGAGCTTTGCCGGATTGTCGAGGAACAGTCGATTGATCTCGTGCTGATCGCGGGAGATGTGTATGATTCAGTCAATCCGCCTGCGTGGGCCGAGGAGCTGTTTTACGATGCGCTGGAACGGCTGGCTGCAGGAGGGACTCGGGGAGTGGTAGTGATCGCGGGAAATCACGATCAGCCGGAGCGTGTACGGGCCGCTGCACAGCTCGCATACAAGCATGGGATTGTTT
>NZ_JALKFY010000191.1:0-260 GCF_023242985.1 Frankia sp. Mgl5
GTTTACGCCGACCGAGGTGACGCCGGCTGCTTTAGCCGCTTTTATATCGGAATCGCTGTCACCGACATAAAGAGTGGTTTGTGGCTCCGCTTGCAACAGCTTCATGGCCAGCAAAATCCCCTCCGGATGAGGTTTCGGTTCTGCCACATCGTCACCCGTGATCACAACAGGGAAGAAAGGAGCAAGCTGTAATTGTGCAATCGAAATCTCCGCGCTGTTGCTCCCCTTCCCTGTCACGATCCCAAGCTTCAGCCCTGCCT
>NZ_JALKFY010000192.1:0-260 GCF_023242985.1 Frankia sp. Mgl5
GAACTGAGTATCTATGCCTTGTCCGGAAGCGCTTTGGTAGAGGCAGGTATGGAATATGGCCTGCGAGTGGCGGAAGAAGTCTTTGCCGATCGCGCTTACCTGCCCAACGGACGGCTTGCTCCCCGCGAGCTGGAGGGAAGCGTCCTGATCAGTAAAGAAGAACAGATGGCGCAGGCTAGCCAACTGGTTCTGGAGCAAAGTGTGCAGACGGTGGACGGAGGCAGAATTGAGCTTGCCGCAGATACTCTTTGTGTACATAG
>NZ_JALKFY010000193.1:0-259 GCF_023242985.1 Frankia sp. Mgl5
GTTGATAACTACTTCCGCGCAGCCAGTTCATGCGCTCACCCGTCGTTTCTCCGCCAGGAAGGTGTTCGTCGGCTTGATAAAACGTTCCGCTCTGTTTGGTGAAGAGTGCCTGTCCGCCGCTGCCCATAGTGAGATATGCGTTGCCAAGCGTACGCGCTCCCGCCGTGCGAATAGTCAGGGCAGCGTAGTTGCTCTGCTTTACCCACTTATGCACATGTGGATAGGTGCGAAGCTTGGCGAAGTCGGAAAAGGAGAGGCC
>NZ_JALKFY010000194.1:0-259 GCF_023242985.1 Frankia sp. Mgl5
CGTGAGTCGCAGACACATTACAGTGGTGGGGAGCTACGTGGTCGATTTGATGAGCCGGACTCCGCACATGCCGAAACCCGGGGAAACCGTACTGGGAGGACCGTTCCGCATGGGCCCTGGAGGAAAAGGCGGCAATCAGGCGGTCGCCGCAGCCAGACAAGGCTCACATGTCTATATGGTAACAAAGGAGGGCGAAGATCAATTTGGGAGTGACGCCCTGCAGAATTTCACCAAGGAAAAGATTGATACGTCCTATGTT
>NZ_JALKFY010000195.1:0-259 GCF_023242985.1 Frankia sp. Mgl5
TTCCATAGGCGTGCAAAAAGGGAATGCCAAATTTTGTCTCGTAGGCGTCGATGATTCCCCGTGGAGCCGCCGACCCGCCGCATAAAGCGGCACGCAAGCTTGACACATCGTAGTGCTCTTCTTCCAATGCTTTCAACACTCCAAACCAGATGGTCGGCACACCTGCGGCAAGCGTCACCTTTTCCTGCTGGATTAAATCCAACAGAATCTTTGGCGTCGGACCAGGACCGGGAAGGACTTGCTTGGCTCCCAGCCACAC
>NZ_JALKFY010000196.1:0-259 GCF_023242985.1 Frankia sp. Mgl5
GGAATGAGCGCCGGCTATACGCCGATGGCGGCGACAATGGCAAGCGATGAGATTATCGAGACGATCACCCGCGGCAGCGGCTCGATCATGGCGGGACATACCTACAGTGCCAATCCACAGTCGGCCGCCACCTCGCTTGCAGTGATTGAATATTTGGAAAAGCATAATCTTGTCGGGCAATCGGCCAAACAAGGCGAATATCTGCTTGCGCAATTGCAACAACTGGTGAAAGAGCTTCCGCTTGTTGGCGATGCGCGTG
>NZ_JALKFY010000197.1:0-259 GCF_023242985.1 Frankia sp. Mgl5
CCGCTTTCCTTGGGAGTGGCTGGTCGAATCATCTCCCGCGCGTTTGAAAAAGGCTTGTTGATCTATCCGGCAACCGGTGGGCTGGAAGGGGTCGCGGGCGATGCCATTATCGTTTCTCCGCCGCTCGTTGTCACCCGGGAAGAAGTGGATGAGATTGTCCACATCCTGCGATTTGCGATCGAAGAGGTGCAGGCGGAGTTACAACAGGAAGGACATCTTGCGTAAAGAAATGGGTGGTGATACGAGCATGGGCGATCGT
>NZ_JALKFY010000198.1:0-259 GCF_023242985.1 Frankia sp. Mgl5
GATCAATACCGGAACGGCGAGCACCAGTGCCCAACTGATTACCTGCCAGCCGCCCAGCTCACGCGCCAGCTTTCCCCCTTCCGCATATCCAAGGGCTGCGGCAGCAACCGCCCCCAAGAGCGCAACGTCAGCCAACTGCAGTTCCCCCACACCGCTTTCCAGCGCATAGGCGAGCACAACCAGACATCCGACGATACTGGCCGCCCAAAATTTTTTCGTCGGCCGCTCCCCTGCCCGCAGCGCGGCAAACCCGGCAGTG
>NZ_JALKFY010000199.1:0-259 GCF_023242985.1 Frankia sp. Mgl5
TTTCAGCAGCGAACGGAGGGGTCGTCCAGCCTTCTCCCACCGGCACCACGTCGACATGACTAAGCACGCCGATCAGTTTATCCCCTTGCCCGAACTGCGCATGGCCGGCGTAACCTCCCACATCTTTCACTTCCATGCCCGCATCGGCACACACCTGAAGCGCGTAGCTGAGCGCTTCCTGAACACCCTCTCCGAACGGTGCCCCTGCCCGCGCGCTGTCCATGTCCATTACGCTGTTGATCTGCAGGAAAGCTTGCGT
>NZ_JALKFY010000642.1:0-27441 GCF_023242985.1 Frankia sp. Mgl5
GGGGGCCCCCCGGGGCGCGGGCTCCCCCCCCGCCCCCCCCCCCCCGCGACGCGTGGGCCCCGGACCTGGCGATGGCACCCGGGTGGACGAAGGGTCAGCCCGGGCGGTTCTGTAGGGAGTTCGCGGCCATCAGCAGGTAGTCCCAGAGCTGGGCACGGTGTTCCGGGGCGAGGCCGAGGCTGTCGACCGCGGATTCCATGATGCGCAGCCAGGCGTCCCGCTCGGCCGGGCCGATCGCGAACGGCACGTGCCGCATCCGCAGCCGGGGATGGCCGCGCTGCTCGCTGTACGTCGTCGGCCCGCCCCAGTACTGGATGAGGAACAGCCGCAGCCGCTCCTCGGCCGCCGCCAGATCCTCGTCGGGGTAGAGCGGCCGGAGCACCGGGTCGCTGGCCACCCCCTCGTAGAACCTGGCCACCAACGCGCGGAACGTCGCCTCGCCGCCGACGGCCTCGTAGAAGTCTGCGCGTGGTCGCGCGGGTGACGGTTGGTTCACGGGTCCATTCTGCGCCACTGGCCGGCCGCTCCCCGGCCGCGGCCCCGGCCTCGATCGACGGGACGCCCGGCCCGGTGGTGGTCGTGGCCGGGTCTTCCGAGGTGAGCGGTTCGACGGGCGGTGGACGTCCGCCGTGCGGCGGTAGCCAGGTAGGTCAACCCGAACGGGGGATGACCCATGCGGTGGTGTCCGGCGGCAGGACGAGCGTCGCGCCGTCGTAGCCGACTGGCCCGCTCGCCAGCACCAGCCGGCCGGCGATCTCCAGGCGTATCTCGCTCCGCGTGGCCATCACACAGGTCAGGGCGCCGGCGGCGGACGTCCGGTCGAAGGCCAGGCAGTCCGCGGGCAGATCGTCCCGCCAGCGGAACCCGGGCCGCGTGCCTGCCGGCCGCCCCGGCTCGCCCGAGTGCCCCGGCCCGCCCGGCTCGGCCGCGCCGCCCGGCTCGGCCGCGCCGCCCGGCCCGGCTGGTCCGCCGAGGAAGGGGAGCGCGCGGCGTAGTGCCAGTGCGCCGCGGACGAGCACCCTGGTCGACATCGGATCCACGGACTGGGCGGACGCGGTCAGCGTCGCCCAGTCGGGCGGTTGCGGGAGCCACGGCTCGGCTGCCCCGGCGCTGAACTCGTACGGAGGCGTGTCGCCGGACCACGGCAACGGCACCCGTGCGCCGTCCCGGCCGGGCGAGGTGCGGCCGGACCGTTCCCAGACCGGGTCCTGGCGGGCCTCGGGCGGGACGTCGACCTGCGGCAGGCCGAGCTCGTCACCCTGGTACAGGTAGACCGTGCCGGGCAGCGCCAGCAGCGTCAGCAGCGCCGCCCGGGCCCGGCGCAGGCCGGTCTCGCCGCCGCCGTAGCGGCTGACCGGACGGACGACGTCGTGGTTGGCCAGCACCCAGGTCGGTGGCGCGCAGACGGCGGCTGTCGCGGCCCGGGCGGCATCGATCGCCGCCCGCCACGCCGGGGCGGAGAACGGCGCGTACAGCAGCGAGAACGTGAAGGTCAGGTGCAGCTCGTCGGGACGGACGTACCGGGCGAGGCGTCCCGGGTCGGCGACCCAGGTCTCGCCGACGAGCACCCGCTGTCGGCCGTCGCGCCGGTCGTGGGCGTCGACGATCGCCCGCCACTCGCGGTAGATCTCGTGGACGCCGTCCTGATCCCACGCGTGCGGCTCGATCTCCTCCCGGAAGCCGGTCTCCGGCGTGGGGAGCGCACCGGTCGGATGGTCGCGCAGCTCGCCGTCCTTGACCAGGCCGTGCGAGACGTCGATCCGGAAGCCGTCGACCCCCCGGTCGAGCCAGAATCGGATGATCTCGGCGTGCGCCGCCCGCACCCGCGGATGCTGCCAGTTCCAGTCCGGCTGCTCCGGGGCGAACAGGTGCAGGTACCACTGGCCGTCCGGAACCCTCGTCCAGGCGGGGCCACCGAACACCGAGATCCAGTTGTTCGGGGGGAGCGCACCGTCCGGGCCGCGCCCGTCCCGGAAAAGGTAGAGGTCCCGCTCCGGCGCGCCCGGTCCGGCCGCGAGCGCCGTCTGGAAGGCGGGGTGCGCGCTGCTGGAGTGGTTCGGGACCAGGTCGACGACGACTTTCAGGCCGGCCTCGTGGGCGTCGCGCAGCAGCGCGTCGACGTCCGAGAGAGTGCCGAACAAGGGGTCGACGTCGGTGTGGTCGGCCACGTCGTAGCCGTGATCGGCCATGGGGGAGCGGTAGAAGGGGCTGACCCAGATGCCGTCGACGCCCAGGTCGGCGAGGTCGGGCAGGCGCCGGCGGATGCCCTCGATGTCGCCGACCCCGTCGCCGTCGGCGTCGGCGAAGCTGCGGACGTAGACCTCGTACATCACGGCGTCGTGCCACCACGCCGAGTAATCGGTCTCCTTGGTTCCCGCTGGTGGCGCGGCCGGGCCGGAGCGGCCGCCGGGCTGCCCGGGTTCGCCCGCACGGTATGTGACAACGGGATCCATGCCAGCATCAAACCCTCTCAGCGGGCATGAAGTAAACGGGATGCTCCGGTTACGGAAAGTGTCCGTCGAGCGGCTCGGCGGGCGCGATGTCCGACTCTCGAACTACACTTCCGCGAGTGGATGACGTCACTGTCCGTTATGGTGTGCTTCCTGGGGGTGGATGTGTCCCGGTGGCTAAACGTCCCCTCGGCGCCGCGGCCGATCCGGTCGAGGCGTCCGGACGGGCGACATCCGGACCGGCGACGTCCGGGCGGGCGGCGTCCGGATGGGAGAGTCGAGGCCCGGTGATCGACACGGAGTCCCGCTCGGCGGGCTGGGCCGCCACGACGGCCACGGTTGGCCGCGCCATCGTCCGCGAGCTGTCGAGTACCCGGCGCCGGCGCCGCGCGCACGTCACCGAGGAGGCGACGCTCGAGCAGCTGTCGTTCCTCGCCGACGCGAGCCTGGTCCTGAGCAGCTCGCTCGACCCGCAGCGGATCATCGACATGATCGCATCCCTGGTTGTGCCCCGGATGGGCGACGCGGCCGTGGTCTGGCTTCGCGGCGACGGGGACAGCATTCGGATCGCCGGGTCGCGCTTCCTCGACCCGAAGACGGCGGACTTCGTCCGGGCCGTCGTCCAGATCCACCCGCCGACAGCCACCGAGGACATCCCGCCGGGCGTCGTCATCCGGACCGGCCAGTCGTACTACGTGCCCCGTTACACCGAGGACGTCGTCCGCCGACTGTTCCCCGGCGAGGCCGTTGAGCGGTTCGGGGAGATCCAGGCAGGCGCCGCGATCACCGTGCCGATGTACGCCCGGGGGAGGGTGTTCGGCGCGCTGACGGTCGGCCGGCGCGAATCCGTCGAGTACACCGCGCTCGACATCCGCCTCATCGAGGAGCTGGCCCGGCGCGGCGGCACCGCGCTCGACAACGCGCAGCTCTTCCGGGACGTCGAGGAGTCCGCGCTGACACTGCAGCGCTCGATGCTTCCCGCGCACCCACCGGCCCTGGACGGCATGGAGATCGCGATGGAGTACCGGCCCGGCACGGCCGGCACGGAGGTCGGCGGGGACCTCTACGACGTCATCCCGCTGCCCGGCGGGCGGGTCGGCGTGGCGATCGGTGACGTGATGGGCCGTGGCCTGCACGCGGCCGCGGTGATGGGCCAGCTGCGGGCCGCGCTGCGGGCGTACGCGCTGGAGGACTGGGGGCCCGCCGAGCTGCTGGCCCGGCTCGACCGGGTTGTCGACTCGCTGCCCGGCCTGCAGATGGCCACCTCCATGTACGCGGTGTACGACCCCTACTCCGGCCGGATGACGATCGCGAGCGCGGGCCATCCGCCGCCACTGTTGCTGCTGCCCGACGAGGAGCCGGACTACCTCGTGCTCGAGCCCGGGCTCCCGCTCGGGACGGGTGAGCAGGGCACCTTCTCCGAGCTGACCGTCTCGCTCCCGGCCGGCTCGGCGTTCGTGATGTTCACCGACGGCCTGGTGGAGTCCCGGCGCCGGCCGCTCGCGGACGGCCTGGAGCACCTGAGGTCGGGCCTGGGCGAGCAGATTGCCCGTCCGCGCGCCGTTCGGGCGTTCGCGCCGCCTGCGGGTGATCCGCCCGCGGACGCGGCGCCTGCCACGGGTGATCTGTCCGCGGGCGCGGTGCCCGCCGCGGGTGATCCGCCCGCGGACGTCGTGGCGCTGACGGCCTCCGCGCCGGCTGCGACCTCCGCGCCGGCCGCCGCGGCTGGCGGAGCCATGGTCACGCCGGAGCGGCGGATCAGGGAGCGGCGGTCGGGCCGGGACCGCCGCGGGGGCTACCGCAGGACGCGGGCGAGCGGTGACCGCCGCCGCACCGGCGGTGGCTTCGCGGCCCGCAGCTGGTCCGGCCCGGACGCGGTGAGCGGCAGCGGATCGGGCCCGAGCGAGGAGACCGCCCGGACCCTGCTCGAGCGCTGCCTGCTGGCCGCGGATCTCCCGCCGCGCACGGACGACGACATAGCGCTGCTCGCGCTGGTCACCCGGCAGCTGCGCCCGCCGCTGCTCCAGCTTGCGCTGCCCGCCGTCGCCGCATCGGCCGGACAGGCCCGCACGGCCGTCCGGTGCTCGCTGCTCGACGCCGGGATCGGATCACTCGACGACGCGATCCTGCTGGTCAGCGAGGTGGTCACCAACGCGGTGCTGCACGCGCGCAGCGATCTCGTGCTGCGGGCCACCCTGGAACCCGGGCGGCTGCGGGTGAGCGTCGAGGACAGGGAGGGCACCGCCCTGCCCCGGCCCGGCGGCAACTCCCCGGACGATCCGGAGGCCGAGCACGGCTGGGGCCTGCTCCTCGTCGAGGCGCTCGCGCAGGCCTGGGGAGTCGAGACGACACCGGACGGCAAGCGCGTCTGGTTCGAGATGGAGATCCCCGACGAGGCCGACCACACCTGAGACCACACCTGAGGACGAGGCGGTGTGCCGGCCGGTGGCCGGTCACCGGCCGGCCGGCGTGGTCGGCTCGATCGAAGTCGGCTCGATCGAAGTCGACTCCGTCGGGGCCGCCGCAGCCGGGGCCGCCGCAGCCGGCGCGGCCGCGGCCGGGGCGGATTCGGCCCGGCGGACGATGGTGCGCAGCATCCCGCCGAAGACCACGGCGTGGAACGGGCTGACGGCCCGCCAGTAGAGGTGGCCCGGCAGCCCGCGCGGCAGGAACAGCGCCCGCTGCCGGTAGACCGTCCCGCCGTCGGGGCCGCCTGGCTCGACGCGCAGCTCGAGCCAGGCGTGGCCGGGCAGCCTCATCTCGGCGCGCAGGCGCAGCAGCCGTCCGGGGACCAGCTCCTCGACCCGCCACAGGTCGATCGCCTCCCCGGTGCGCAGGTGGGCGGGGTCGCGCCGGCCGCGGCGGTGCCCGACCCCGCCGACGAGTGTGTCGAGCCATCCGCGCGCCGACCACGCCAGCGGCCAGCTGTACCAGCCGTTCTCGCCGCCGATCCCCTCGATGACCCGCCACAGGCGCCCCGCCGGCGCGGCCACGGCCTTCGACCGCTCGTCGGTGTAGAGCGAGCTCCCGGCCCAGGCCGGATCGGTCGGGACGGGCTCGCCTGGCGGAGTGCCGCCAGCCAGGATTCCGTTGGACGGGGCGTTGTCCGGCGAGCCGCCGTCCGCCGCGGTCCGGACGTCGGCCGCGACCGGGCGGTGCCCGTGGCGGCCGGCCCGGTCGGCGGAGAGGTACGCGGCGACCTCGGGGAACGGCGCGGCGAGCGGGCTGCCCGGCCAGACCGCAGTCGACCACCGGGTCTCCACCGTCCGGTCGCGCACCCGCGCCAGCGCGTAGGCGACCGCGGTCTCGAACGGCAGCAGCCCCTCGGGCGGGTCCGGCACCCACCGCGCGATGTCGTGCTCGCCGACGACGACCTCCGTCCGCAGCGAGCGGACCAGCGGCCGCGCGATCGCCCGGGGGACCGGCGTCACCACCCCGACCCACAGCGACGACAGGCCGGGGGAGAGCACCGGCACCCGGATGATCACTCGGCGACGCAGGCCCTCGACCGCCGCGAAACGCTGCATCATGTCGGCGTAGGTCAGGACGTCCGGCCCGCCGATGTCGAACGAGCGGTTGATCTCGGTCGGCAGCTGGAGACATCCGATGAGGTAGTGCAGGACGTCCCGGACGGCGATCGGCTGGATGCGGGTCCGCACCCAGCGTGGGGTGAGCATCACCGGCAGCCGCTCGGTGAGGTGGCGCAGCATCTCGAACGACGCGCTGCCGCTGCCGATGATGATCGCGGCGCGCAGCACGACCGTGGGCACCCCGGAGTCGAGCAGGATCCGCGCGACCTCCTGCCGGGACGCCAGGTGCGCCGACATGCCGATGCCGGTGGCCGGGCTCAGCCCACCCAGGTAGATGATCCGCCGGACGCCGGCGGCCCGCGCCGCCCGCGCGAACGCCGCGGCCGCCCGGCGGTCGACGGCCGAGAAGTCGCCGCCGGTGTCGATCGAGTGGATCAGGTAGTAGGCGACGTCGACATCCTCCATCGCCGCGCGCAGCGACTCCGGGTCGAGGGCGTCGGCACGGACCACCTCGATGTCGGGATGCCGGGCCCAGCCGACGTCGGACAGCCGCGCCGGATCACGGGTCATGCAACGGACGTGATGGCCCTGGCCGAGCAGGCGGGGTGCCAGCCGACCACCGATATACCCGGTCGCACCGGTGACGAGTATGCGCACCCCGGGTACCTGCCCCGGCCTGGCGGCGGGTACCGCCCCACAGGCCGGGTGGGACGGGTCAGGCGCTCGCGGCCTCGGAGACGTCCCCCACCGTGCTCAGGTACCGCGACCACCGCGGGTCCATGCGACGGGACCCCAGAATGCGCCAGGCGGCTCCGCTCGGCGCTCTGGGCGCCGTGCGAAGCCGCCAACCGAGGTCCGCGACGGCCCGGTCGGCTTTGACATGGTTGCAGCGGCCGCAGGCCGCCACGACGTTCTCCCATACGTGTGGCCCGCCGCGAGAGCGGGGGATCACGTGATCCAGTGATGTCGCCGGGGCGTTGCAGTACACGCACCGGTGATGGTCGCGTGCCAGTACACCCTTGCGGGTGAGTGGAATCTGTGAACGGTAGGGCACGCGCACGAACCGTGCCAACCGCACGACGATCGGAACCTCGACTGCGGCCGTCGTCGAACGCAGCACCTGGCCGGCGGATTCGACCATCACGGCCTTGTCGGTCAGAACGAGCACCAGTGCTCTTCTTTGTGACACCACGCACAGAGGCTCGTACGTGGCATTGAGAACCAGCGCCTCTGCCACGCGCCGACCTCCTGCCCACCCGAGGGTCCTCGCGGACCGTCCTACCCAGCGTCTCCGGTGACAATGGACAGTCAACCTTCTTCGGCGGCAGAACGCGAGCCTGTTTGCATGGTCATCCGTCCCGGCAAAGCGTCGATGTGCATATCCGGCGTGGTTTGTGACGAACAACAACCTCATTCGACTGTGTGTCGTGACCGAAAAATTACACTGTGCGACTGGCTGTCGGGTCGTGTCCGTGTGTGGCCGACACGGGGGTGCCCGCCGGTCCGGGTCCGCCGATGGGCAAGACTGGCAAGGTCGACTCGGCGCTGCGCCAGCTCGCTGTGCGGGCTATGGAGCGCCGCCGGGGGATGGGTGCCGGCCGCCTTGCCGCGGCCCGGCCGGGGGGCTTCCAGACGCACACGGCGTCCGATCGGCGTCGATCCGACTGAGAGACCTGCTTACGGAGGATGGCCGGCGTTGTGTCCATCTCACGTGTCCCGTTTGGTGCTGTCCCGTTCGGTGGCGTGCCCGCCGAACCGGTCGCGGCCGGGCTGCCCCCGGCGGTCATGGGCGCGGAGCCGTCCCTGCTGGCTCAGCCCGTGATCCCGATGCTCGGCGCGATCCTGTCGCCCACCGCCGCACCGACGGCCGCGGCGACGGTCTCGCCCAGCCCCATACCCTCGGTGTCGATCTCGCCCGGTCCGACGACGGATCCGTTCGTCTCGATCGAGGGCGTCGCGAACGCGCTGCGGGACGCCTGCGGCACGGACCCCGGCCTCATGTGCCGCACCGTGTACGACGCCACGCACAGTAACTATCTTGCGTCCGGTGCCGAGGTGTTCCTCGGCACGCCGATCAAGATTTCGCTGATTCTGCTGCTCGCGATGGTGATCCGCACGCTGCTGCACCGGTTCATCCGGCGGACCACCGAACGGGCCGCTTCGGGGCGCAGCACAGGCGTGATGCGCGGGCTGCGCTCGAACACCCTGCTGGGCGCATTCGGTGATCCGACGGTTCTGCTCGAGCGCCGGCGCCAGCGCGCCGGAACCGTCGGATCGCTGCTGCGCAGCGTGACGTCAATCTTTGTGTTCGGGCTGGCTTTCCTCACGATCCTCGGCGAGCTCGGCCTGAATCTCGCCCCGATCGTGGCCAGCGCCGGAGTGCTCGGCATCGCCGTCGGTTTCGGCGCGCAGAACCTCGTGCGCGACTTCCTGTCGGGCATGTTCATGCTGCTGGAGGACCAGTACGGCGTCGGTGACGTGATCGACGTCGGCCCGGTCTCGGGCACCGTCGAGGCGGTGAGCCTGCGGATGACCCGGTTGCGTGACGTCGAGGGAACGGTCTGGTACGTCCGCAACGGCGAGATAACCCGGGTCGGAAACAAGAGCCAACAGTGGGCCCGTGCCGTTCTCGACGTCCCGCTCGACTACGACACCGAGGTCGCCGCCGCGAAACGGGTGCTCGTCCGGACGGCCGACAAGCTGTGGAAGGACGAGGCCTGGTCGGGCCTGATCCTCGCCGAGCCGGAGGTCTGGGGCATGGAGACCATGACCGCGGACGGCTACACACTGCGGATCGCCATCAAGACCCAGCCGCTCAAGCAGTGGGACGTCGCCCGCGAACTGCGGGAGCGGGTCCGGGCGTCGCTCGGCCGGGCCGGGATCGAGCTCGGCACCGTCCAGCGCAGCGAGGTCGTGGTCGTCGACGACGATGACGACGACAAGCCCGCCGAGGAGGAGGAGACGCCGGGCAGCACCGGCGGCTCGCCGGGCCAGGGCACGGACGACCTGCCGACGCCCAGGATCGATCCGCCCGCGCCGGCCCGTTCCGGGCACAGCGCCTGAAGCTGGGCTGAGGATCAGGCAAGGTCTTGCTGAGATGCGCGTCCGGAGCCTGGAACTGTCGGGCGAGCGGGGCAGACTGGAGCCGTGCGAGTACTGGTGGTGGACGACGACGCGGCCGTCCGCGAGTCGCTGGAGCGGTCGCTGAGGTTCGAGGGCTACGAGGTGCGCACGGCGCCCGACGGGGTCGCCGCGCTGGAGGTGGTGGCGCGCGACCAGCTGGACATCGTCGTCCTCGACGTGATGATGCCGCGGATGGACGGCCTGGAGACCTGCCGCCGGCTGCGGGCGCGCGGTGACGACGTGCCCGTCCTCATGCTGACCGCCCGCGACGGGCTGGCCGACCGGGTCAGCGGCCTCGACGTGGGCGCCGACGACTACCTGGTGAAGCCCTTCGCGTTGGAGGAGCTGTTCGCCCGGCTGCGGGCGCTGATCCGGCGGTCCACCCTCGTGACGCGGGCCGGCGCGGGCCAGGGCCTCGCGCAGGGCTCCGAGCCGGGCCAGGGCGTCCCCGCCGCGCTGTCGTACGCGGGGGTGACGCTCGACCCGGCGAGCCGCCAGGTCCTGCGGGAGGGCCGGGAGCTGACGCTGACCAAGACCGAGTTCGAGCTGCTCGAGCTGTTCCTGACCCATCCGCGCCAGGTCCTCTCCCGATCGATGATCATGGAGAAGGTCTGGGGCTACGACTTCGGACCCTCCTCGAACTCCCTGGAGGTGTTCGTGAGCTACCTGCGGCGCAAGCTCGAGGCCGGCGGTGAGCCACGGCTGCTGCACACGGTGCGCGGGGTGGGTTACGTCCTGCGTGAACCCGCCGCCGACCGGGTGTGACCGGGCCGGAGCAGCCGGCGAACACGCTGGTCGAGGGCCGGCGGGTGGGGGGTCCGTCGTCCCGGCCGGCGGCGTCGCGCTGGCCGAGCCGGCTCCCGCAGCTGACGCTGCGGGCCCGGATGGCGCTGCTCGCCGGGGTGGCCGTCGCCGCCGCGGTCGCCGTCGTGGTCAGCGTCGCCCTCGGCGTCACCCGGATCGTGCTGAACCAGGCGATCGATGACCAGCTCCTGGAACAGGCCAAGGCGTCGGCCGGCAACCTGCAGGCGAGCCAGATCAGCGTCCGGGCTCTGAACTTCGGCATGGAACTGCAGTTTCTCGACGGCGACGGAGTGCCCCTGGAGAGCGCCTTCCCGTCGCTGGAGACCTTCGCGATCCCCGTCGACGCGATCGACACCGAGGTCGCGCGGGGCCTGCGTGGCAAGAACCTGCGCACCGTCACGGTCGAGGGCCAGCGGTACCGGGTGGCCACCGTCCCGCTGCGCTATCCGCCACCACTCACCGGCACCGGGGCCCTGCAGCTGGCCCGGTCCACCTCCGACGTGGATCGCACGCTGCGCGATCTCGGGCTGGTGCTGTTCATCGTCGGGCTGGTCGGCGTGGTCGGCTCGGTGATCGCCGGCCGCCTCGTCGCCCGTGCCTCGCTGAAACCGGTGGACGCCGCGGCGGCCGCGGCGGAGGAGGTGGCGCGTACCCAGGACCTCTCCGCCCTGATCCCGGTCACCGGCTCGGACGAGATCGCCCGGCTGGCTACCAGCCTCAACAGCATGCTGCGGGCGCTGGAGGCATCCCGGCTGCGGCAGCGCCAGCTCGTCGACGACGCCGCCCACGAGCTGCGCACGCCGCTGACCAGCCTGCGCACCAACATCGAGCTCCTGATGCGGGCGGAGACGACTCCGAACCGGGCGCTGCCCGCGGCGGACCGTGACGCGCTGCTGCGCGACGTCGACGCCCAGATGCGCGAGCTGACCGCGCTGGTCAACGAGCTGATCGAGCTGGCCCGCGACGAGGTGCCCACGGAGGAGATCGAGCGGCTCGACCTCGCCCAGGTCGTGCGGGCCGCCGCGGACCGGGCCCGGCGCCGGGCGAACACCAAGGGCATCCGGATCGAGGTGAGCGTCGAGCCGTCCCTGGTGGACGGGCGGCCGAGCCTGCTGGAGCGGGCGGTGACCAACCTGCTGGACAACGCGGTGAAGTTCAGCCCGCCGTCCTCGACCGTGCGGGTGGTCAGCCGGGCCGGCGAGGTCACCGTCGCCGACGAGGGCCCGGGCATAGCGCCGGCCGACCGGGCCCGCGTCTTCGAGCGCTTCTACCGGGCCACGGCGGCGCGCAGCCTCCCCGGCTCCGGCCTCGGCCTGGCGATCGTCGCGGACGCCGCGGCGATGCACGGCGGGACGGCCGAGGCCGCCGAGTCGCCGTCCGGCGGCGCGCTGCTGCGGATGACATTGCCCTGCGTGGCGGCCTGGGAGCGGGGGGTTCCCTGGGACGGCGACGATCCCGTCGGGTACGGCGGGTTCGTCTCCGACGGCGGGACCGCCGGCGCGAACGGCTCCCTTTCGGTAGATGGCCCTCCTCCGATGGGCGGCCCTCTGCCCATGGGCGGCTTCGCTCCGGCGGGCGGAGCCGCGCCCGTGGGCGTCTCCCCGACGCGCTCCGGGCCCGCGGCTGCGGACGCGGCTGCGGACGCGGACGCGGACTCGCCGTGGCGGCGGCCGGCCGGCGGCTCCGCAGCGGCCGCCGAAGCGGAGCAGGCGGTGGCCGAGAGAGCGGAGAAGGCAGAACAGACGGCAGAGCGGGCGGCTGGGCGGAAGGCGGGCGGGGCAGGCGCGGGCGGTCCGGCCACGGCGCCCGGCGTTGGCGCGAAGCGGTCCGGGGGGCGTTCGACGGTCCGCCCGGGGCAGCGGGCAGGATCAGGTCCGTGACGTCCGCGACCGAGCGCCCCGACCAGCCCGCCGCGCCCCCCGCTGCTACCGCGCCGCCTACCACTGCGGCGCCGTCCACCGCCGCACCGTCCACCGCCGCACCGTCAGCCGGCGGCGCGGTCGGAGACGGTGGGCAGCCGGGTCCGGCGTCGGTCTGGTCCGGGCTCGGTGACCTCGCGGCCCTCGCCGCCGAGTTCGGGGTGGCCACGTCCTACGACGGGCAGGACGGCACGCCGGTCACGGTGCAGCCGACGGCCGTCCGGGCGGCGCTGGGCCTGCTCGGCGTCGACCCGTCGGACCCGGCCGTCGCGCTCGCCGGGGCACGCGAGGCGCGTCGGCGGCGCCCGCTGCCCCCGTGCGCGGTCGTCCGGGCGCAGGCCCCCGCGCCGGTCGCCGTGCACGTGCCGGATGCCGCCGCGGACGCCGTCACCGCCGAGGCCGTGCTGGCCGGCGGGGAGAGCGTGCCGCTGTCGGTCGGGCTGCGCGGCACCGTCGGGGAGGTCGACGGCCGTGCCGTCCGCGCGGGCACGGTGGACCTGCCCTCCGGCCTGCCGCTCGGGGATCACCGCCTGCGGCTGAGCTTCGGCGGGAGCACCGCCGAGTGTCCGCTGATCGTCGTCCCGGAGCGCGTGCCCGACTTCGCGGCCGCCCCGAGCCCGGCCGAGGCCACCGGACGGGCCTGGGGCTGGATGATCCAGCTGTACGCGCTCACCTCCGCGGGATCGTGGGGGATGGGCGACTACGCCGACCTCGCCACCCTCGCCGAGTGGTCCGCGCGTGACGGCGCCGACGTTCTGCTGGTGAACCCGCTGCACGCGGTGGCGCCGACCTTTCCGGTCGAGCCGTCGCCGTACTCGCCGGCGAGCCGCCGTTTCGTCTCACCGCTCTACCTGCGGCCCGAGCTGACCCCGGAGTACCGGCACGCCTCCGAGACGGTGCGGGCGGAGGTCGACCGGCTGGCGGGAGTCGCCCGCCGGGAGGGGATCAGGGACGGCCTGATCGACCGGGACGCGGTGTGGCGGGCCAAGCTCGCCGCCGTCGAGCTGCTGTTCACCTCGTCCGGCGGCGGGACGGGCGACGGGCCGGCCGGTGGGCAGGAGGCCGATGGCGCGCTGCGCGACTTCGCGCTCTGGTGCGCGCTCGCCGAGCGGCACGGCCGGGACTGGCGCACCTGGCCGGAGGACCTGCGCGATCCCGCCGGGCCGGCGGTCGACGCCGCGCGCGCCGAACTAGCGGACGACGCCGCGCGCGCCGAACTAGCGGACGACGCCGCGCGCGCCGAACTAGCGGAACGCGTCGCGTTCCACGTCTGGCTGCAGCGGCGGTGCGACGACCAGCTCGGCGCGGCGCAGGCCGCAGCCAGGGCGGCCGGGATGCGGGTCGGCGTCGTCCACGATCTCGCTGTCGGGGTCGATCCGGGCGGCGCGGACGCCTGGGCGATGCGCGGCGTGCTGGCCACCGGTGCCTCCGTCGGCGCCCCGCCGGACGGCTTCAACCAGCAGGGCCAGGACTGGGGCCTACCGCCGTGGCGGCCCGACGTCCTCGCGGAGAGCGGGTATGCCCCGTTCCGGGCGATGGTCGCCGCGGTGCTGTCCCGGGGCGGCGGGCTTCGGGTGGATCACATCCTCGGGCTGTTCCGCCTGTGGTGGGTCCCGGACGGCGCCGGCGCCGCCGGCGGCACCTTCGTCCGCTACGACGCCGAGGCGCTGCTGGGGCTGCTCGCCCTCGAGGCGCACCGGGCCGGCGCCCTGGTCGTCGGTGAGGATCTCGGCACCGTCGAACCGTCGGTGGCCGAGGCGCTCGACGGCGCCGGGATCTTCGGCTCCTCGGTGCTGTGGTTCGAGCAGGCGGCGGACGGCTCCCCGCGCCCGCCGCGCGAGTACCGGGCCCGGACCATGGCCAGTGTGACCACGCATGACCTGCCCACCGCCGCCGGCTTCCTCGAGGGCGAGCATGTGCGCGTGCGTGCGCGGCTCGGCCTGCTCGCCCGCACGGAGGAGCAGGAACGCGCCGCCTGGCTCGCCGAACGCACCGGACTGCTGCGGCTGCTCGCCGACGAGGGCCTGGTGAGCCCGCCGGCGGGGGCCGTGGCGGAGGAGGATCGCCTCGATCCGGAGCTGCGTGCGGCGGCCGCGCTCGGCCTGCACGTCCTGCTCGCCCGGTCACGCGCGCGGATCGTGCTGGTCGCCCCCGGCGACGCGTTCGGCGACGTCCGCCAGCCGAACCTGCCCGGCACGGTCGACAGCTATCCGAACTGGCGGCTACCGGTCGTCGACGACGCCGGGGAGCGCGTCACCGTCGAACGGCTGATCACCGATCCCCGGTCGCGCCGGATGGTCGAGGCGCTCGGGGCGATCACCGCCGATCGGGCGGGAGCCACCACCACCCGGCGCCCCTGAAGCGCTGTGGCACGCGTCGCCGGGACACAACCGTGCTCGTCGGCGGTGTGGGCGAGCTAGCTCGCACCCCTGGGCACGGACCGTGCCAACCGTTCCCGGTACCCTTCCGGACGTGATTCCACGTCGTCCGCGCCGTACGTCTCGGCGGTCCGCCGCGGCCGGCGATCTGCCCCCGACCTCCAGGTCGGGTCGGCGGGTCGCCGCGCGCCGCGTTCTGACCGTCGCTGCGTTGTCCCTGTTCACGGTGCCCTTCCTCGCGGTGTCGGCCTCCGCGCAGGATGTGGGGACTCCCTACGACCCCGACCCGCTGTCGGCTGTCCATGCCTGGGCGCTCTACGGTGGAACGGTCATCGGCGGCTTCCTGCTGGCGTTCCTCCTCACCGCGGTGACGAGCCGGCTGAGCCGCCCGTCGCGCTACCGTCCGGGCCAGCCGTGGGAGCACGACGAGATCTGGATCGGCGCGAAGCCGGAGGACATCGAGGCGAAGCGTTCGCGGGCCGCCGTACCGGGTGCGGGTGGTGCCAGTGGCACCTGGTGAGGCATTCACCCACGAGCAGACCGAGCGGATCGAACGTGCTCGGCAGTCCGCGCAGACCCAGACCGGCATCCGCTTCGCCGTCCGCGTCGGTGCGCTGGACGGCGATCTGAAGCTCGCCGCCGAGCGGCTGCTGGGCGGCCTGGCCGATCCCCGCAACGACGAGGCGGTGCTCGTCGCCGTCTCCCCGGGGCAGCGGTTCGTCCGCGTTGTGACCACGCCGGCCGCGAAGAAGCGCATCAGCGACTCGGCCGCCGGTCTGGCGGCCCTGGCCATGACGTCCAGCTTCGCTCTCGGTGACCTGGTGGGCGGTGTGATCACCGGGCTGCGTCAGCTCTCCGACGCCGCCGGCGCGCCCGCCGCGCCGAACGGTTCCCGCCGCTGATCCCGACGGTTCCCGCCGCTGACACCGGCCGCCGGCCCCGCGGTGTCCTTCGCCCGCGCGGCGAGTGCCCGCACGAGCCCGTCCCGGCCCTCCATCAGTGCCCGGCGCAGCGCGGGCACCGGGTCCCGCTCCGCCAGGTAGGCGTCGGTCAGGTCCACCGTCGACTGCTCGATGACCCCGGACGGGAACAACATCTGGGTGATCGTCTGAGCGGTGTCGAACGAGCGGGTCTCCCAGATTCCGCCGATCTCGGCGAAGAACCGGTCGACGTACGGACGGGTCAGCTCGCGCTGGTCGGAGATCCAGAACCCGCCCATCGTGGCGACCGCCAGGTGGTTCGACAGGGCGTCCGAGTCCATGACCGCCGACCAGGCGTCCGCCTTGGCCTGCGCCGTCGGGCGGGCGCTGCGCGCGGTGGCGGCGCGCTTCTCCCCGGTGGCGGTGTTGTCCCGGGCGAGCTCCGCGTCGATCTCGGCATCGCCGTAGACCCCGCGCGCGACGAGCTGGATGAGCAGGGTCCAGCGCAGCTCGGTGTCCAGGGCGAGCCCCTGCACCACGTCGGTGCCCTCGAAGATCGCCTTGACCCGGGCGATCTGCTCGGGCTCCTCGGTCTGGGCGAAGGCGGTCGCGAAGACGAGTTGCAGGTCGCTGCCGGGCTCGGCGGAGCGCATGAGCTCCTCGGCCCGGGTGGTCAGCTCGCGCAGCGCCGCCGGGCGGTTCGCCGGGTCGCCGTAGCTGTCGACGGTGAGCGCCGCCTTGGCGACCAGCGACTGCACCACGCCGATGTCGTCCTCGGCGTCGATGCCGGACAGCACGAGCCGGACGTAGTCGCGGGCCGCGAGCTCCGCGTCGCGGGTCATGTCCCAGGCCGCCGCCCAGCACAGCGTGCGCGGCAGCGAGGCCGAGATCGTCCCGATCGAGTCGATCAGGGTCCGCAGCGACCGCTCGTCCAGCCGGACCTTGGCGTAGGTGAGGTCGTCGTCGTTGAGCACGATCAGGTCGGGCTGGCGGGCCCCGACGAGCTTCGCGACCTCGGTGATCTCCCCGACGACGTCCAGCTCGACCCGCTCGCGGCGGACGAGCGCGCCCGTGGTGTCCCGGTCGTAGAGGCCGATCGCGATCCGGTGCGGGCGCAGCGTCCGCGACGCGGTCGCGGGGGCGCTCGCCGGCTCCTGGACGACGTCGAACGAGGTGAACAGGCCCGACGAGTCGGTGGAGAACCGCGGTCGCAGCGTGTTCGCCCCGGTGGTCTCCAGCCAGTCGGCCGACCACGGGCTCAGATCCCGCCCGCTGGCCTTCTCCAGCTCGACGAGCAGGTCCTTCAGCGAGGTGTTGCCGTACTCGTACTTGCGGAAGTAGCTGCGCAGGCCGGCGAGGAACTCCTCCTGGCCCACCCACGCGACGAGCTGTTTGAGGACGGAGGCGCCCTTGGCGTAGGTGATGCCGTCGAAGTTCGTGCGCACCGCGTCCATGTCGGGGGCGTCGGCGACGATCGGGTGCGTCGAGGAGAGCTGGTCCTGGCGGTACGCCCAGCCCTTCTCCGCGTTGGCGAAGGTCGTCCAGCCGTTGGTGAAGCGGGTGGACGTCACCTGCGCCAGCACGGACACGTAGGTGGCGAAGGACTCGTTGAGCCACAGGTCGTCCCACCAGCGCATGGTCACGAGGTCGCCGAACCACATGTGCGCCATCTCGTGCAGGATCGTCTCGGCCCGCCGCTCGCGGCGTGCCTCGGTGACCTTCGCCCGGAAGACGTACTCCTCGAGGAAGGTGACGCAGCCGGCGTTCTCCATCGCGCCCGCGTTGAACTCCGGCACGAACAGCTGGTCGTACTTCCCGAACGGGTACCGGTAGTCGAAGACCCGGTGGTAGAAGTCGAAACCCTGCTTGGTGATCTCCAGGATCTCGCCCGGGTCGAGGAACTCGGCGAGCGAGCGGCGGCAGTACACCCCGAGGTCGATGCCGTCGTGGTGGTCGCGCACCTCGTGGTACGGCCCGGCGACCAGTGCGGTGATGTAGGTCGACATCACCGGGGTCGGAGCGAAGGCGGTCCGCGTCGCGCTGTCGGAGCCGGCCGTGGTGCCGGTGACCACGCTGTTGGAGATGATCCGCCAGTCGGCGGGCGCCGTCACCGCGAGGGTGAAGACGGCCTTGAGATCCGGCTGGTCGAAGCAGGTGTACATGCGGTGCGCGTCGTAGGTCTCGAACTGCGTGTAGAGGTACACGGCGCTGTCGACGGGGTCGACGAAGCGGTGCAGGCCCTCGCCGGTACGGGAGTAGGCGCACTCGGCCACGACCCGGAGCTCGTTCGTCGCGGCCAGGTCGGGCAGAGCGATCCGCCCGCCGTCGAAGACCACCGCCGGGTCCAGCGACCGGCCGTTGAGGACGACCTCGCGCACCGCCGGGGCGGCCAGCTCGACGAAGGTCGACGCGCCGGGCTCGGCGCAGGTGAACGACGCGGTGGTGCTGGACAGGAAGGTCTCGTCGCCGACCGTGAGGTCGAGCTCGACGTCGTAGGACGAGACGGCCAGCAGGCGGGCGCGCTCGCGCGCCTCGTCGCGGGTGAGGTTGTGAGGCACCCGGATCCTTTCGCAGAAACGTCGCGGAGTCGGCGAGGACGCGCGGCCACTGGGCATGCGGCCCACTGGGCCGGCGAACCACTGGACGTGCGCGCCGCGTCGCGGTCGCACGCGGCCATGACGTTGACCTCGGTGACCAGTCTCCCACGCCCGGACGCGGGTCCGGCGACGTGCGGGCCGTACGCCGACCCGCCCGCTTCCGGCCCGGCGGGGCCCGCCGCGCCCGTCCTGTTCTGTCACCTCCGGCCTGGCCCGGCCACGGGATCGCGCTGTTAGGACGTGTGCTGAGTGCGCTGTTCTCACCCTTGGTGGAAGCTTGCACCAACCATCGGGTTGGATGTCCCGAAGGATGGAACCTTCAGACACCGGACGTAGGGGGTAGCGGTGCGGCGGGTGGCGGGACTGGGCCGGGTCCCGGTCCGGCGTGGCCCGAGGAGGGCGGCCGCGGACGCCGCGGCCGACTCCGGGGCCGCCGGCTCCGCCACACCAGGCTCGGCGGGCCCGGCCACACCAGGCTCCGCGGGTTCCGCCGGGAGCCCGGGTCCCGACGGCCGGCCCGCCCCGGCCGGCCCGCGCCAGCGCATCCCGCGCCGGCTGCGCCTCGCCCGCTCGGGGGCCGGTGCCGGCCCGCCCGAGCAGGAGCCACGCCGGGCCGGACCGGCCGGACCGGGCAGCGCCGCCGCTGGCGCCGCGCAGGGCTCGACGGCGCGCCGCGCCGAGCAGCACGTGCCGGTGTCCCTCCGCGTCGCCTCCGCGTGGTCCTGGCGTCTCCTCATCATCGGGACGGCCGTCTACGTGCTGGCCATGATCGTGGGACGGGTGCGGATCGTCGTGATCCCGGTCATCGCCGGCCTGCTCATCGCGGCTCTCATCCACCCGATCGCGCACCGGTTCCAGCGGATGGGCGTGCCCAGGCTCGGCGCGGCGTTCGCGGCCCTGCTGATCTTCCTGCTGCTCGTCGTCGGGGCCGGCGTCGCGGTGGGCTTCAACGCCGCCAACGAGATCCCCGCGGTGGCCGACCAGGTCAGCGAGGGCGTGGACCAGGTCCGTGACTACCTGACGGACGGGCCGTTCCACCTTTCCCAGGGCCAGATCGACAACCTGGTCGACGACATCCGCAGCAGCCTCACGAGCAACCGCGGCCGGGTGGTCTCCGGCGTGCTGTCGACGGCCTCGGTCGCCGCGGAGGTGCTGACCAGCATTCTGGTCGCACTGTTCTCGACCTTCTTCTTCCTCTACGACGGCGAGCGGATCTGGAGCTGGATCGTCACCCGGTTCCCCAGCGGGGCCGAGGACCGGGTCCGCGGCGCGGGTCGGGAGGCCTGGCTCACCCTCACCGGTTACATCCGGGGCACGGTGTTCGTCGCCGCGGTGGACGCGGTCGGCATCACGATCGGGTTGGTCGCCGTCGGTGCCCCGCTCGTCGCGCCGCTGGCGCTGCTGACGTTCTTCGGCGGCTTCATCCCGATCGTCGGCGCGACCGTCGCCGGCATTGCGGCCGTGCTGGTCGCGCTCGTGTCGAACGGCGTGCCCGACGCGCTGATCATCCTGGGCGTCGTGATCGCGGTGCAGCAGGTCGAGGGCCACCTGCTGCAGCCGTTGGTGATGCGTCGGGCGGTCCGGCTGCATCCGCTGGCCATCGTCATCGCGCTGTCCGCGGGTGGCGTGCTCGCCGGGATCCCGGGGGCGATCGCGGCGGTGCCCTTCGTCGCGGTGGTCAACCGGGTGGCGACATACCTGGCCTCGGCCGGGAAGGATCCGCAGCCCGCGGATGGTTGACGTGGGAACGAGGCCCGATGGCCCTTCCGGGCCATCGGGCCGGACCCCGTCCTGTTCCGTGCGCCACCTTTGGAGCCGCCATGTCAGCCGACGTCGCCGTCTCGGTAGATCCTGTCGCCGACGGGCCCGCCGCACCCGCCGACCGGGCCGGATCCGTGGATGCCGCCGGCACCGCGGTGGGCAACGTCGAGGCACTGCCCACCCCCGAGCCGGCGGTCGTCGACGCGGACTTCTGGTTCGACCCGCTGTGCCCCTGGGCGTGGCTGACCTCGCGCTGGATGCTGGAGGTCGAGAAGGTCCGCCCGGTCCGGACCCGGTGGCACGTCATGAGCCTGGCGGTCCTCAACGACGGCCGGGACATGCCCGAGCAGTACCAGGAGCTGATGAAGCAGGCGTGGGGGCCGGTGCGCATCTGCATCGCCGCCGCCGCGACCGTGGGGGAGGAGATCCTCCTCCCGCTCTACACGGCGCTGGGCCGCCGCCGTCACCTGGAGAAGGCCGAGCTGACGGAGGAGACCTTCGTCGCCGCGCTGGAGGAGGTGGGCCTCGACCCGGCGCTGGCGGCGGCCGCGCACTCCACGGAGTGGGATGAGCGGCTGCGGGCCAGCCACTCCGACGGCATCGGCCGGGTCGGCATGGACGTCGGAACGCCGGTCATCGCGATCGGGGAGAACGCGTTCTTCGGCCCGGTGATCACCCCGACCCCGCGCGGCGAGGCCGCTGGTCGGCTCTGGGACGGCGTGCTCCTGGTCTCGGAGACACCCGGCTTCTACGAGCTCAAGCGCAGCCGGGACCAGGGCCCGATCTTCGACTGATCCGAGCGGGGTTGGTCACCCGCGCGCGGCGGTGCGCCGGGACCGTGCATGATGGCGCATCATGCGCGTCCATCTGGGTTCTGATCACGCCGGGTTCCACCTGAAGAAGGCTCTCGTCGCGCGCCTCGCGGAGCTCGGCCACGCCCCCGTCGACCACGGGCCTGTCGAGTACGACCCCGACGACGACTACCCGCCGTTCGTCATGGCCGCCGCGGCCGCCGCCGCGGCGGAGCCCGACAGCCTGGGGATCGTGATCGGCGGCTCGGGGAACGGCGAGGTCATCGCCGCCAACAAGGTTGACGGGGTGCGTGCGGCCCTGGTCTGGAGTGAACAGACGGCGACCCTCGCCCGCCAGCACAACGACGCCAACGTGATCAGCGTGGGCGCCCGCATGCACTCGCTGCCCGAGGCGGTGGAGCTGGTCGAGATCTTCCTCGCGACGCCGTTCAGCGGAGAGCAGCGTCATCTCCGCCGACTGCGGATGATCTCCGCCTACGAGCGTTCCGGGGAGATCCCCGAGCCGTCCCCCTCCTCACCGGCGTCCTGAGCGCCTTTCGGCCCGCGCCGGGCCCCACCGGCCCGCCGCGGCCGTCCGGCACGCCCTCGGCCCGCTGACGGGTCCGACGGGTTCGCTGACGGGCCTGACGGGCTCGACGGGCTCGACGGGCCGGGACTGTCGGCGGAGCGCGTGGCGGCGCGGCCTGCCGCCGGATCCGCGCCGCCGCCGGGCCCCGCCGGCGCGGGGTGGGCGTGGCGCAGCACGACCGCCTGCTCCGCCCAGGTCAGGTCCGCCTCGGTGGGACGGGAGACGTCCCGCGCGCGCATCGCGGCGCTGAGGCTCAGCCGGGAGCGCCCGGCGCCCACCAGGCCGCGCAGCATCGCGTCGGCGCGGTGTTGGTCGTCACGTGGCATGCCGCCTCCCGTCAGGTCCGCGTGCGGCGGCCGCGGTACGTCGGGCGCGTGCGGGCCGCCGGAAAGGCCTCGAACCGTATGGTGCCCGCGCGCGTGCGCGGATGCGCGCATCCCCGCGCCGTACGGCCGGCGGAACGCACGATGGTGGTATTCCGCGGACGTAGTGACCACCCACATCTCCCGGTGCCGGCGCCCCGTGGCCGGGGGGCTGTTCCCATTGGGAAATCTCCTGGTAGCCCCATGTTCGCGGGGTGGTCGAGAACCCGGGTCGTATCGGGCCCCGGGGCGGCGGGTGGCCCCGTCGCGGGGTGCCGCCGGGGCCACCCGCCGGACATCCCCGCCGTGGTTCGTGCGACCGTCGACACCGACGTCGCCGTCAGGTCCCGAAGTTTCGTGCTGTTTCTGGGTCCAGGTACACATGTGACGATCCGGGGCTTCTCGGGAGGTAGATGTGAACGATGAGTAGCACCTTGGTGCCGTTGCGTACAATGTTCCCGGTGTTGTCGCTGACCATGAAGAACCCCGTCTGCCCAGCGGCGTCGATCTTCGGGCCATTCCGTATGCTGAGCGCCGATCTGCGGCGATCGTTGCGCGGGTATGGGCGGTAAGCGAGCGGATCTGTCGCTCTCTGGCGTACAGACGTCGCTAAGACGGGAGGAAGTTGACAGAGCACGCAACTCCCCCGAAACTCGGCGATTCAGACTGGTCGCCACGGACAGACTCCATCCGGTGAGGGTCCGGTCATCGCTCCTGTCGTCACAGCCGAGGGGTGAGTAATGGACCTTGTGCCCGTGAGCGTGGTCATTCCCGCTTACAACGAGGCACTTCGTCTTCCGGCGTCCCTGCCGCGGCTACTGGCTGTCGTGGGCAAGATCCCCAGGGCTGAGGTGATCGTCGTCGACGACGGCAGCACCGATGGCACCGCCGGGATCGCAGAGGACCTGCTCGAGGGCTTTCCGAACCACCGTGTGGTACGCCTGCCGTGGAACTGCGGAAAGGGCACCGCGGTAAGGGCGGGCGTGTCGGCCGCGCATGGCCGGTCGATCGTCTTCATGGACGCCGACGGGGCCTCCGACGTGAACGACCTGCCGTTGCTGCTCGCCGCGCTCGAGCACGCCGAGGTGGCGCTGGGCTCGCGGCGAATCGGCGACGGAGCCACCCGGACAAGCGGCCGCAGGGCCGGTAGCTGGGCTTTCAATCAGATTACGCGTTCACTCGCGGCGCTGGACGTCGCTGACACGCAGTGTGGCTTCAAGGCGTTTCGGCACGCGGAAGCCAAGATTCTTTTCAGTCTCGCGCGCTCCACCGGCTTCGGATTCGACGTCGAGGTGCTCTCGATCGCGCGCTCGGTGGGCTATCGCATCGCCGAGGTACCCGTGCGCTGGGAGGAGACGCCCGGCGGCACCTTCCGGATTACCCGGCACACCCCCGCGATGCTCGTCGACGTCGTCCGGGCCCGCCGTTATCTCAGCCGGGTCGGGCTCCCGCCGGTCAGCCGTCGCCAGCGGCTGGGCCAGCTCGGCGTCGTGGACGCGTCCGAGCTGCTCGGCCGGCCGGCCACGCCGCGCGGTGCGGGGGAACCGCAGGATGCCCCGCCCGGCCAGCTGCCGGTGCCCGCGGCCCCCACCCGGCCTGGCACACCGGCCCGGCCGACGGCCCGTACCCGGCCCGGCGCACCTGCCCGGCCGGTGCCCGCCGCCCGGCCCACGACCGCCGCCGCTCCCGCCCGGCCCGCGGCCGTTCCCGCGCTGCCCGCCGCCCCCGCGCGGCCCCCCGCGGTGCCCCGCCCCACGCCGCGTCCCGCTCCCGCGGTTCCAGCCGTGAGCGTGGCGCACGGGACCGGGCGGTTCATCCCGTCGCCCTCCCGCGGTGAGATCCCCGGTCCTGCGCCCGCACCGTGACCAGCGGAGCCTGGCCGGGCCCGGCCGCGCCGCCGCGGGAACCGGCCGCCGCGCGGGCGTCACCGGCTCCCGCCGGCCGCACCGGTCCCCAGCCCTGTCGGTGCGAGGTTGTATGAAGGTCGGGCCAATCCCGACTATCGCCTGGAGCCTCCCATCTCCTCCTCGCCGGCCGGACACGCCGTCCGCCCGGGTCCGACCGACCCGGCCGCCGATCACACGTCCGTGGGAGCCCCTGCCCGCGGCCTCCGCGGGGCGGGCCGGTCACGGTCCGACCGCCCCCGCGCGGCGCCCGGCCGGGCCTCCCGCCGGCCGCTGCTGGCGATGTTCGCCGGCTTCGTCCTGCTGTTCCTCCTCCAGGCACCGGGGAAGCTGACGGCCGACACCAAGCTCGACGTCCCGCTCGAGCCGTGGCGGTTCATGTCGGCGGCCACGCACCTGTGGAACTCGACGTCCGACTTCGGCTTCCTGCCGAACCAGTACGCCGGCTACCTGTTCCCGATGGGCCCCTTCTTCGGGCTGGGGAACCTGCTCGGCGTGCCGCCGTGGATCACCCAGCGGCTGTGGATGGCGGTGCTGCTCACCACCGCCGCCTGGGGCACGGTCCGCCTCGCCGAGGCGCTCGGGATCGGTCGGCCGAGCGCCCGGTTCCTGGCCGGCCTGAGCTACGCCCTGTCGCCCATGTTCCTCGGCAAGGTCGGCGCGACGTCCGTCGCGATGGTCGGGGCGGCGATGCTGCCCTGGATGACCCTGCCGCTGATCCTCGCGCTGCGCCCCGACGGCGCCGGCGGGGCGGACACGGGCCACCGTGACGACACCGGGGAGCGGGCCCGGGAGCTGGCCGCCGCGCGTCTGTCGCCGCGGCGCGCCGCGGCCCTGTCGGGGCTGGCGGTGCTGTGCACCGGTGGCATCAACGCGACCGTCACGCTGTGTGTGCTGCTCTGCCCGGCCGTCGTCCTGGTGTTCGCGGGCGCGACACGGCGGGCCTGGGCACTGCGGGCATGGTGGTGCGTGTGCGTGGTGCTGGCGTGCGCCTGGTGGATGCTCGCGCTGGCCGTCCAGGGCCGCTACGGGCTGAACTTCCTCCCCTTCACCGAGACCGCCGACACCACGACGGGAACCACCTCGGTCGGCGAGACGCTGCGCGGCGCCGCGGACTGGATGGCCTACCTCTCGCTGCCGACCCCCTGGCTGCCGGCGGCCCAAGAGTACGTGAGCACCCCGCTGGCGGTCGTCGCCTCGGCGGTGGTGTCCGCCTTCGGTCTCGCCGGCCTGGTCCGCCGGGATCTCCCAGCCCGCCGCTTCCTGCTCGTCACGCTCGCCGTCGGGGTGGTGTCGGTGGCGGCGGCCTACCCGGGCCAGCCGGGCAGCCCGCTCGCGGACGGTGTCCGCTCGCTGCTGACCGAGCCGTTCGGGTTCCTGCGCAATGTCTACAAGTTCCAGCCGGTCGTCCGGCTGCCGCTGGCGCTGGGCCTCGCGCACCTGCTCGGCGTGGCCCTCTCGTGGCGTCCCGGCGCGGTCCGGGCCGGCGCCGCCGGCCCGCCCGAGGACGCCGGGCCCGCGGGCAGGGCACGGCGCGGCGCGGAGGGCGCCGGCGATGATCGGCACAGGCTCGTCCCGGTGCTGGTCATCCTGGTGACGGTCGGGACGCTGGTCGCCGGGATGGCGCCGATGCTGCGTGGCCAGGGCCTGCAGCCCCGCCCCTTCACGAAGGTGCCGGACTACTGGGCCCAGGCGGCCGACTGGCTCGCGGACCATCCCGAGGGTGGGCGGGCCCTTGTCCTGCCGGGCGCCCCGTTCGGCGAGTACCAGTGGGGCCGTCCCCTCGACGAGCCGCTGCAGTGGCTCGCCCGCACCCCCTGGGGGGTGCGCAACATCATCCCGCTGGGCGGTGTCGGGACGACCCGCCTGATGGACGGCATCGAGCACATGATGGCCACCGGCTCCACCCCCGGGCTCGGGGTGACGCTGGCCCGCGCGGGGGTCGGCCAGGTGCTCGTGCGTAACGACATCGAGCAGAAGGACTGGGACATCCCGCCGTCGACGGACCAGCTACACCGCTCGCTGGAGAGCTCGGGCCTGGTCCGGGCGGCGTCCTTCGGGCCCGAGGTCCAGGCCCGCACCGCCGCCAAGGCCCGGCTCGTCGAATCCCTGAGCGAGTCCGCCGAGAAGGTCCCGGCGATCGAGATCTGGACGGTGCCCGGGGGAGCCAGCATGGTCCAGGCCTACCCGGTCGACACCGGGGTCGTCGTCTCCGGCGGCCCCGAGGCCACCGTGCAGCTCGCCGGCCAGGGGCTGCTCAGCGCCGATCGAGCCGTGGTGCTGGCCGGGGACCTCGCCGAGCCGGACCGCCCCGCCGGCGGCGCGGCGGCCGGCGCGGCCGACGACACCGCGATCACGCGGGCGCCCATCGCCGATCCTCCGCCGGCGTCCCAGGTCGTCACGCCCACGACGGCCTGGGCCGTCACCGACACCAACACCCGCCGTGACTACACCTTCGGCATCGTGCACGACTCGGCGTCCTACCTGCTCGGCCCGGACGAGACCGTCGCCGGCCGGCCCGGCGCGCCGAGCCAGTGGGTCGACCGGCCGGTGGTCGGTCACCAGACCGTCGCCGGCTACGCCGACGGGATGTCCGTGCAGGCCTCCTCCTACGGCTACGACCTGCTCGCGGCCCCCGACTTCGCGCCGTCCGCGGCCGTCGACGGGCAGACCTCGACCTCCTGGACGGCGCGGCGCCGTCAGGGCGCGACCTCCCAGGGGCAGTGGATCCAGCTCGACGTCGGCCGCGAGATGTCCGTGCCCTACATCGACATCCGGCTGCTGCAGGAGGGCGACTGGCGCCCGAAGGTCGAGGCGCTGCGGGTGACCACCGAGCGCGGGTCGGCGGTCACCCAGGTCTCGCCGATCGAGGACATCCAGCGGCTGGCGGTGCCCCCGGGGATGAGTCGCTGGTACAGGATCACCTTCGACAAGGTCAGCCGGGAGACCGACCCCGTCCTCGGGGCCGGTCTGCGCGAGATCGAGATCCCCGGCGTGCGGTTCCAGCGGTACGCCCAGGCCCCGGCCGACATGGTCGACGAGTTCCAGGCGCCGGACGAGGGGCTGGTCGCCTACTCCTTCGAGCGGACCAGGGTCGATCCGCTCCAGCCCTTCGGTGGATCCGAGGAGATCACGCTCTCCCGGCGGTTCGAGGTGCCCCGCCGCCTCACCTTCACCCTCACCGGCACCGCGAGCGCCCTCCCGCCGCCGGCCGGCGCCGAAGTCGACTCCTCCGACGAGCCGCTGGTCATCCCATGTGGCCAGGGGCCGGCCCTGATGATCGACGGAGTCCGCCACGACATCCAGGTCGAGGGCAAATACAGCGACCTCGCCACCGCGCGGCCGTTCCACATCAGCCTGTGCTCGGAGGGCCACCAGATCACCCTGGATCCGGGTCAGCACCTGATCACCGTCGACCTCGGCCAGTCGACGATGCTCGTCGACTCGCTCAGCCTGGTCGGCACCACCGCCGCGACCAGCACGGAGAAGCCACGGACGACCCGGATCGGGGAGTGGAGCGCCGAGCGGCGGACGATCGAGATCGGTGCCGGTGCCGGGTCCTTCGTGTCGGTGCGGGAGAACGCGAACGCGTCCTGGACGGCGACCCTGGACGGGAAGCCGCTCACCGCGGTCCGGCTCGACGGTTGGGCGCAGGGCTGGATCGTGCCGGCGGGGGCCGCCGGCACGATCGTGATCGAGAACCTCCCCGGCCAGGAGTACCGGCACAATCTGCTCATCGGGCTCGCCCTGGTCGTTCTCCTGATCGTCCTGGCGGCCGTCCCGGGCCGGCACCGGCTCCGGCGCCGCTCCGACCCCGACGGGTACCCGCTGGGCCTCGAGCCGGGGCGCGTCCCGCTGATCGGGCTGCTCACCCGCGTTCCGGGCGCCTGGGCTGGGATGGCGCTGGCGACAGCCGCGGTGTTCCTGGTAGCGGGCTGGCTGGCGCTCGCGGTACCGGTCCTGGTCCTCGTCGGCCGGCGGTTCCCGGTGATGCTCGGCGTGCTGGCGGTGGCTGGCATGGTCGGCTCCGGCATCGCCGTCGCGGTCAGCCCCGACAGCATTCCGTTCTCGGGCGAGGGCGCGTTCGGCTGGCAGGCCCAGACCCTCGGATCGCTGGCGTTCGCCGCGACGGTCGCCGCACTCGCGCTGCGCCGTGCCGAGCCGGCCCGGCCCGCATCACCCGGAGCAACCTCGGACGGCTCAGCCGGCCATGTCCCGTAGCCGTACGCCGGCGCCGGCGCCGGCCCCGGGGGGGGCGGGGGGGGGGGGGGGGCGGGGGCCGGGCCCCCCCGGGGGCCCGCGGGGGGCCGGGC
>NZ_JALKFY010000642.1:27451-45577 GCF_023242985.1 Frankia sp. Mgl5
CAACCTCGGCGGGCGCCGCCGCCCAGGCCCCGACGCCGCACGCGGGCGCCGCCGCCGGCCCGGTTCGGGCCGGCGTGCGTGGCGGCGAGGAGCAGGTCCTCGCCGGTGGCCGCGCGGGGCCGCTGCACCGGCCGCAGCCCGCGACGGGCCAGCGCGGTGCGGGCCCCGGTGCTGTCGGCCCCGTAGAACAGGGCGACGAACCGGCGCCCCGGGCCCGGCAGCCCCGGCTCCCGGCCGGCCGCACCGGATTCCGGGGCGACCTCGAAGACCAGATCGGTCCGGCGCAGCACGGGAACCTCCGCACCCGGCGCCAGATCGAACTCGACCCAGGTCGCCTGGTCGTCGCGGCGCCGCCGGTCCCGCGGCGGGCGGGCGGCGAGTGGGCGTGCCGGCGCGTGCCGGGCCGGAGGCTCGCCCGGGCCCACGGCCGCGCGGCCGCCCGCGCCGGCCCCGGCGAGCCGGTCGAGCTCGGAGCCGATGACGGCGGCCAGCAGATCGGCGCTGGTGTCCCAGCTGAAGCCGCCGGCCCACGCCCGCGCGGCCGCGCGGATCTCCCTGGCCCGCGCCGGGTCGGCGAGCAGGGTCAACGCGCGGTCGACCGCGTCGACGAGCTGCCCGGGCTCGTCCACCAGCCAGCCGGTCACCCCGTCGCGGACGGAGTCGCGGAGTCCCGGGACCCGGAACGCGACCGCCGGTACCCCCATCCCGTTCGCCTCGAGTACCGACAGGCCCCATCCTTCGCCGTGGGAGGGGTTCACCGTCAGCCAGGCCGACGCCAGCACGGCGTCGCGGACCTCGGGAGCCGCGAATCCGTGCCAGCGCACGGTCGCGTCCGACGAGCCGTCGCCCTGTGTGAGCATCAGCCGGGCGGCGATGTCGGCGAGGCGGCGGCGGTCCGGCCCGTCGCCGACGAGGTGCAGGCTGAGGCCCGGGTGCCGCCCGACCAGCACGGGCAGCGCCTCGATCAGCAGGTGCAGGCGCTTGTGCGGGACGAGCCGGCCCACACACACGATCGTGGGCGCCGCCGCCCTCGCCCCGATGGCGCTGTCGGCACCGAGCGGGCCGTCCGTCCCGCCCGCGCCGCCGGAGGCGTCACCATCACCGCCGGCGTCACCATCACCGCCGGCGATGGTGACGCCGTTCGGGACGAGGAACCGGGCCCCGGGCAGCGCCAGCACCCCACGGGCCTCGTCCCTGGTGGACGGCGAGACCACGGCCACCGGCCGGCGGCCGTAGACCCACCGGCTGCCCGGGGTCTCGAGCAGCTGGCCGATCCGCGCCACCGGCCGCGGGAAGTACAGCGGGAACTGCTTCTGGTGGACGTGGTGCAGCACCTGCACCACCGGAATCCGGCTCGGCAGCACGAGCGGGCTGAAGAACGGGATGCCGTTCTGGCAGTCGACGACGGCGTCGACCCGCTCCCCGGAGCGGACCATCCGCGCCAGCCGGGCGAGCACCGACGGGTACACCCCGAAGGTGCCCCCGCCGCGGCGCACGGCGACCCCGCCGTCCGTGGTCGCGGCGGCGGCGCCCGGCGGGCGGGAGGTGAGCAGGGTGACGCGGACGCCGGCAGCGGCGAACCGCTCCGCGACCGAGTGGCAGAACAGCTCCGCCCCGCCGGCCTGCGGATGGGCGTTGTCGCGCCAGTTGAGGAAGACCAGGTGACGCCCGGTGAGGGCGTGAACGGGCCGGGGCGCGGCTGTGGTCACCGGATGTCTCCCATCGCTGGAGGTCTCGCGGCGCAAACCTACTGGCCGGCCGCCCCCCACCTTCGGGGGGCGCTACAGGACCGCCGCCCGCGACGGCCCGTTGTGTGTGGTCGTACGATTACCGGCAATTCCGCCCGCCAGCCGGTGGCCCGCCTCGACCGGCGCGGAGTACCAACCAGCGCGGAGCACCGGCCGCGGCAGGAACGCACGGACCCAGGAACACGGACCCAGGAAGAGGCAGATGGCGACGCGCTCCCGGGCGATGATCGCCGGGATGTTGGCCGGCCCGGCGGCGCTGGCGGTCGCGGGTGTCCTCGTGAACGGCCTCAACCTGTTCATGAACCTGGTGCTCGCGCGGGTGCTCGACCCGGCCCGGTACGGCGCGGTGGTCGTCCAGGTCAGCATTTTCATGATCCTCTCGGTGGTCGGCAACGCGCTGCTCATCGCCGTCGTGCAGCGGGAGACCGCCGATGACGGCGACAGCCGGCGCGCCCAGCGGGCCTGGATCAGGCGCCTGCGTGGTGTCTGCGGCATCGGCGTGGTCGCCGCGTCGGCCGCCGCCGTGCTGCTGTGCCGGCCGGCCGCGGCCCTGCTCTCCTACGCCCACCCGCTGGCCGTCGCCGAGGCCGTGATCGGTGCGGCGGTGTGGACGCTGCTGTGCGTCGAGCGCGGGGTGCTCCAGGCCCGGGGGGCCTATCCGCGCCTGGCGGTCAACTTCGTGGTCGAGGCGGCGCTGCGGATCGGGCTGATCGTCGCCTTCGTCGGTGCGGGCCTGGGGGTCAACGGCGCGGGGCTCGGGCTGGTGCTGGGCATCGCGCTCGGCGCCGAGCACGCCCGGCTGGGGGTCGCGAAGGTCCCGCGCCCGGCGAGGGCCGCGAAGCCCCACGCGGCGGCACCACTCTCCACCGGCCCGCTGCTCATCCCCGGGCCGGCGCGGTCCGGCCGCAGCGGGCTGTTGGCCGACACCTGGGTCGCGCTCGGCGCGCTCGTCCCGCTCGCGCTGCTGCAGAACATGGACGTCGTGATCGTCGGCTGGCTGGACCACGACGGGGGCGGCGCCTACGCGGCGATCTCGACGGCGTGCAAGATCCCGGTGTTCATCGGCCTGGCGGTGGCGAACTTCCTGCTGCCCGAGGCGGCGCGCAGGCGGGCCGCCGGGCACGGCACGGCCCCGGTGCTGGCGGTGGCGCTCGCGTTCGTCGTCACCCCGGGGCTGCTGCTCGTCGCCCTCGGTTCGGTGGCCGCCAGGCCGCTGCTGTCGATGGTCTTCGGACCCGACCTCGCGGGCGCGGCCTCCTCGCTGTCCGTGCTCGCGCTCGGCATGACCTGCCTGGCCGTGACGCTGATGTTCACCACCTACCTGCTCGGCGCGGCCCAGCGGCGGGTCGTCGCGGTCCTGACGGTGTGTGCCGTCGTCACGGCGGCGGCGCTGGGCCTCGCCGGCGGGGACCCGATGCGGACCTCGCTGGCCGGGCTCGCCTGCCATGCCATGACGGCGCTGGTCCTCGGGGCCCTGGTACACCACCTGCACCGCGCCGACGCGCGGGCCGGCGAGGCGGGTACGGTCCCTCCGGGTCAGCATCCTCCCGGCGGGGAGGCACAGCCCGTCGGCGTCTGGTGACACCTGACAGCGCACCGCTCGCCGCACCGCCCGCCGCGTCGCCGGCAGGCAGCGCCGCCCACCCGTGCCGGGCGTCCGTGCCCGGCGAACGTTCCCACCAAGGCCCGAAGCAGCCCGCCGGACGGCGGGCCGGAGGCCCATCGCGACCCGCCCTCCGGCGGGCCGTCCGAACGGAGTATCCGTGGCCCTGACCAGTTCCCTCGCCGAGCGCATCCCCGACAAGGTCTTCGCCTCGGCCATCGCTTACGCCCACCGCCGCTTCGAGCCGATCCTGAGCCAGGTCCGCATGTTCGTCGACCCGCACCAGACCGCGGTCGACGTGGGTGCCTGGTACGGCCCGTGGACGTACTGGCTGTCCAGGGTGGCCCGGTCGGTGGTGACCGTCGAGGCCAACCCGGAGCTGGCCGACTTCGTGGCCAGGACGGCGCCGTCCAACGTGACCGTGGTGCCGAAGGCGGCGTCGGACACGGCCGGGACGGCACGGCTGTGGCTGCCCCCGGGCGGCCGGGGCACCGAGGGGCGTGCCTCGCTGCTGCGTCCGACCGGCCGTGACGCGGCCGGGGCCTCCGCCGCCGAGGGCCGGGCCGTCGACGTGGAGACGATCCGGCTGGACTCGCTCGACCTGCGGGACGTCGGCCTGATCAAGGTTGACGTCGAGGGGCACGAGCTGGCCGTCCTGCGCGGCGCCGAGGGCCTGGTGCGCCGGTTCCGGCCGGTGCTGGTCGTCGAGGTGGAGGACGCGCGGTCGCCGGCCGCCGACACCCTCGACCTGCTGGCGAGCTGGGGCTACGAGGGCACCTTCCACCTCGACGGGGTGTGGCACCGGCTCGAGGGCTTCGACCTGGTCGGTCACCAGCGCGGGATGGAGGCCGTCGCCCAGCACGGGTACCTGCGCGCCGTCGCCGAGGGCGCCGGGGACAGCTACGTCAACACGATCGTCTTCCGTCCCAGGGCTGCCCGCATCTGATGCCGGACCCGACCGACGCGGCCGACCGGACCGACGCGGCCGAGCTCGACCCGGACGCCACCAACGATCTCGGGAGGCCCCGCTCCGGCCGGCCGGGCGCCCCCGCTCCGGCGTTCACCCGCCGGCGGCTGATCACCGGCGTGGCCGGCCTCGGCGCGCTGTCCGCCGCCGGGGCGGCCGCGTGGCGCCTGCTCGACGACGGCTCCGGCCCGCCGTCGTGGGTGCCGTCGCCGCACGCGTCCACGCCGGTGGGCGGGGCCACCGCGGCTCCGTCCCTGCCCCCCGGCTCGCTCAAGGAGATCCCCGAGGACCTGCTGACGATCTTCGGTGCGCCGGGCACGTTCGGTGATCTCGGCTCCGCGTCCAGGATCGACGTCGTCGACGTGCCTGGCTGGGGATTCGGCCCCGGGCAGGCCGGGTTCATGTCGGCGGTCGCGGCGGACGGAACGGTCTTCATCAGCACGACGCCGTTCACCGACGACCAGTCGAAGCTCACCGGGACCGGTATGGAGCTCGGCCTGTTCGAGCCGGAGGGGCGCCGTTTCACCCGCCTGGTCATCCCGTCATCCACCGGCCGGGAGGCGCAGCCGCGCGCCGACCCCGCCTTCGCCGGCATCGGCGGCGGCGACGTCTCGGACGTCATCGTGGTGCCCGCGCCGGCAGGGGAGGGGGGCGAGCGAGCCGTCTTCACCTCGCTGATGCCCTACTACAACTGGGACGTGCGGACCTACGGCCAGCTGCCGACCTTCGGGCAACTGCGCCGCGGCGGCCCGGGCGGCGCGTGGCGCTACGACCCGGGGCTGTCGCGCACCGCCGACGCCCTGGCGGGCACCCTCGAGCCGCACATCGCCGCCACCGCCTTCCCCGTCGTCTACCAGGGGCAGCCGCGTTCGCCGCGCGGCCCCGCGTCCATCGCCAGGCTCCCGCGCAGCGGGCACCTGGTCGTCGCCCAGTACCTGGGTACCGGCTACGGCGGGACGGAGAACGGCGCGCTCATGGTCCTCGACCTCGACGGCCGCGTCCGCGCGTACTGGCAGTACCCGCAGGTCCGGCCGTTGGGCGTACAGGTGGTGGTCAACCCGCGGGAGGTCGTCGCCGACCCGACCAGCGAGGCCGACGACGAGCGCTTCGTCCTGATCAGCGACTGCCGGGGCGCCGACTACGTCACGCATCCGTTCCCGATCCAGGAGTTCTCGTACCAGGCGTCGACCGGCCGGATCATCCCGCGCAGCACCGCGGTGCGCGCCGTGCAGGACGGCTCGCGGATGGAGACCGCGGGCTTCGGCGCGGACGGCACCCTCTACGTGGCCCGGACGAAGTCCGACGGGCTGCGCGCCGACCGCCTCGCGGTCTACCCGAAGCTCGGGCGCGAGCGGGGCCTGGTCACCCGGACCCCGGCCACCGGCAACTGGCCGGTCGCGACCTGGGGCCAGGACAACCGGCCGGACTTCCTCGTCGCCAACACCGACCGCGGCGGGCTGGTGCGCAGCCTGACCGTCGACCCGACGACCGGGACGGTGCTCCTCGCCGGCCTGGACGGTTTAGTGACGGCGGTGCGCCCGGCGGGCCGGGGCAGCCGGATGACCTTCCGGACCCTGGACCCGGTGGACGTCGGCCTGGACCACCTGCGCGGGCCGGCGACCCGGTACGTCGGGATCCGGCGGGGGGCGGTGGACGCGCGGCGCCGCGTGCTGTGGCTGCCGGTGAACCAGATGGTGCTCGACGGCATCCGCTGGCCCTACCCGCCGTTCAAGCTGGACCAGTGGCTGCTGCGGGTGAACCTGGACGTGCTGCTCCGCGAGTGAGCGCCGGCCCGCGCGCCGGGCGGTTCCGGTGCGCCGGGTGGCGGGTGGCGCCGAGAGCCCTGGTCGTCAGGCGGTGACGTCCCGGCGGCGGAACAGCACCGCCGTGACCGCCGCGGCCAGACCGCAGAACACCAGCACCCGCACGCCCGCGGCGGAGTACGCGGTCGTGTACCCGTTGCCGCCGACGGCCACGATCTCCATCAGGTGCGCCGGCAGCCACCCGCCGGCCGGGGCGTAGATCCGGGACACCAGCATCTCGACCGGCAGGGCGTAGGCGACCCCGACCGCGATCGCCGCGGCGGGGGAGCGCAGCACCACGGCCGCGAGCGCCCCGACGGCGGCGTAGCCGAGGGTGCCGAACGCCACGTTGGCCAGGCCCTTCCCGAACTCGGCCAGCCCGGAAAGGGACAGCCACGCGTCGGTCGGGATGTTGTTCAACGGCGCCAGGGCGAACGACAGCCCCACCGTGACCAGCGCGGACACGGTGACCACGAGCACGAGGAAGACCACCAGCGCCAGCACCTTGCCGGCCAGCAGCCGCAACCGGTGCGGCTGCGCGACGAGCTGGTTGCGCAGCGTCCCATGGGAGTACTCGCCGGCGATCGCCGAGGCGGTGACGGACAGCGCCACCACACCCAGCAGGATCGTCACCGCCTCCAGGCCCTCGATGACCCCGGACGGCGCGGCGAGCATCGCGACCGACACCGGATCGCCGTCGAAGTCGGTGCGGCCCGCCGAGAAGATCGTCAGCGCAGTGCCCAGCGCGGCGACGGCCGCGACGGCGACGAGAGTGCCGACCAGGAACCGCCGGCGCAGCAGCGGTACCCACTCGGAACGGAAGGCGTCGATCATGTGGCACCACCTCGCATCGTCAGGTCACCGTCGACGTCCCCCGTCGCCTTGAGGAAGGTCTCCTCCAGGTTCGGCCGGTGCGTCCGGATCGACCGCAGGGTGATCCCGGCCCGCATGGCCAGCCGGTTGATGTCCGGCGCCAGCCCTTCGGGCGCGTGCGCGACGACCACCGGGTGCCGTTCGACCATCGCCGGCATGGGCCGTGACCCGCCGGCCATCTCGATCTCTATGCGCAGCCCGGCCGCGCCCAGCACCCCGGCGAGCCGGATGGCGTCGTCGTCGCGCTCGGGCACCATCAGGATGCGAGGGTCCTCGGCCGCCAGGAGTTCGGCCACATGCCCCTGGAACAGCATCCGGCCGTTCCTGATCATCACCAGGTGGTCGCAGATCTGCTCCACCTCCGAGAGCAGGTGGCTGGACACGAAGACCGTCATCCCCGTGCCGGCGAGATCCCGCAGCAACGTGCGGATCTCCCGGATGCCGGCCGGGTCCAGCCCGTTCGTCGGCTCGTCCAGGATCAGCAGGTCCGGGTTCGGTAGCAGCGCCGCCGCGATACCGAGCCGCTGCTTCATCCCCAGGGAATAGGTGCCGAACCGGTCGTCGGCCCGGGTGGAGAGGCCGACCTGGTCGAGTACCTCCGCCACCCGATCGCGCCGGCCCCGCCGGCCGCGGCCGGCCGCTCCCGCGCCAACCGCTCCGTGCCTGCTGGCTCCGCCCGCCCGGTGGGATCGGCCGAGTCCGCGCAGCAGGGCGAGCTGGTCGAGATTGCGCCGACCGGACAGGCCCGGATGGAACGTCGGCCCTTCGATCATCGCCCCGGTCCGGTCGAGGTACCGGTCGGGCGCGCTCACCGGCTCGCCGAGGACGTAGGCCTGGCCCTCGGTCGGGCGGACCAGGCCCAGCAGCATCCGCAGCGTCGTCGACTTGCCGGCGCCGTTCGGTCCGACGAAGCCGGAGAGGGCGCCGACGGGAACGCGTAGGTCCAGGTGATCCACGACGCGGCGTTCGCCGTACCGCTTGGACAGGCCGCGGGTCCAGACCGCGGTGTCGGACGGCACCGGCCGCGAGCCACGGTGCCGGCCGCGGGCGGGCGTGATCGACGTCGCCCCGCCCCTCCGCCTGGTGTCGGACGGGACGGTCGACGTCGCCCCGCCCCGCCCGGTGTCGGACGGGGCGGCCTGGCGACGCGCCGGCTCGGCGGGCGTGCTCGCCGTCATCGCGTGCCTGATGAGGTCGTCGTCGGCATCGTCGGAATGATCTCCTTCGGGCGAGTGGACGTCATGGTCGCCGAACGGCGACGAGGAGGGCGGTACGCCCACGGGATGGGCCTGGCCGCGGACGGCCGTGTCGGGACCGGGTTCGAGTGACCGCGCCTGGGCCGGCGGAACGCGAGGCGTCTTCCGTCGGGGCTGATGCTCCTCACCGCGCCGCGGTTCCTCACCACCACACGGCCTGCGCTGACGAAACAGTCGGGTGACGACAGGTAACCACCGGCCGTGCCGGTGGGTTCCGCTCTTTCTGCTCGGTTACTCGAACGAACGCACGGTAGCCGAACGTTCCTGGCGGTGTCCTGTCGAGATGAGGAGTCCGGGGTCGGACCCCGGCCGTGCCGACCGTGCGAATCGGGTGCGACCACCAGAAAGGACGAAATCCCGGCGGGGGTGTCCGCCGCGCTCGGTTCCCGAGCGTGTTGGAGGGGTATCTCGGCGTGGTCGTGGTTCGCCCAGGGCCCATCCGGGGCGGGCGGCGGCCGGCGGGGGGCGATCGATGCTCTGGTTCGTGCTCACCTCGTTCGTGCTCGGGATGCTCGCGGCGGTGGCGGCCCGAGCGGTCCTTCCCGGCCGCCGCCCGCTGATGCTGGGGACGGCCTCCGTGTTGGGCGTCCTCGGTGCGCTGCTCGGCGGAGCCGTCGGTCAGGTCGTGCTCGCCCGCCCGGAGGGCGCCGAGCCCGCGTCACGGGCGGTCGTCGGGTCCCTCCTCGGCGCCCTGCTGGTGATCACGATCGGTTGGGGTGTGCGAGCGCACCGTTACCACAGTGGCCCGCGCCAAGCCGGATCCCAGCGGCCGAAGCCCGAACGCGTGGGCCCGCGCCGTTGACGGCTACCGCGCGCGGTGTCCCGCGCGGACCACCACCGTCTGCCCGATGCCCGGCCGATGTCTCGCCGATGCCCGGCGTGCCGACGGTCAGAGGTGCGCCGGCTCCCGGCCCCCACCCGCCGCCCGACACCATGATTACGCATGCCAACCATGCATACCCGACACCGGAACTACCGGCGGTCGACACCGAACGATGTCGGGATCTGGTGCCCCGGCGTTGCTGATCGGATGGCCGCTGGATGGGTGTCTCCCGACCTGGACGACAATGCCTCCTGAGGACAGTGCGTCGTGGCGGGACGGCCTCCCCGGGGGACACCCCCGGGATCACCGCGGTCGTGCGCCGGAGGAGTGACGGGTGGGTGAGACGGCGGGTCTGCGCAGCGGTATCCGCGTGCTCGTCACGATCTCCACGATCGCCGTAGCCGTGATGCTCGCGCTCGCCGTGTTCGCCGCGTTGCGCGCGAACAACGCGGCCGCCGAGCGCGGCGAGCGACTCGACCCGGCGGCGACGACCACCGCTCTTCTGCTCGCCGACTTCGTCGACCAGGAGAGCGCCGTCCGCGGCTATCTCATTACCGAGGAGCCGAGCTTCCTCGGCCCGTACAACGAGTCCGATCGCACGATTCCCCAGCAGATGAACCGGCTACAGCAACTGCTGGCCGAGTTCCCCGACCTCATCCAGGGCACCGCCGAGATCGAGGCCGCCTACCAGGCGTGGCGCAGTGATGTCGCCGAACCCGAGGTCGCCGCGATGGAGGTCGGCGACGTCCAGATCGCGCGGAACATCGAAAAGGCCGGCGGCAGGGTGCGCTTCAACGAGCTGCGCGGCCGGGTGGCGGATCTCGGGATAGCGATCGACAACGAGCAGACCGCGGCGTCCGGGCGGCTGGAGAGCGCCGCGGTCCTCCTCCTCAGCTCACTGGCGAGCGCCGCGTTTGTGATTCTCGGCGTGGTACTCACGGTGTTGACCGTGCTGCGCAGGTGGCTGCTGCGCCCCATCGACGCCCTGCGCCGGGCGGTGAACGCCGTCGCTGCCGGCCGGTACGACACCAGGATCCCCGAGGTCGGGCCGGAGGAGATCGTCGAGCTCGCCGGCAACATCGAGGCGATGCGCGCGCAGCTCGTCCGGCTCGTGCGGCAGAACGAGCGGTCATGGGAGGCCCTCGCCCAGCAGGGGCCGGCGGTGGTCGCGTTGCGTGACGCGCTTACACCGTCCGTGCTGCGGGCGCCTGGGCTGGTGCTGCGGGGACGGGTCGACCCGGCGCAGGGCGAGCTCGCCGGCGACTGGTACGACTCCTTCGAGCTCCCGGACGGACGGGTCGGGATCGTGGTCGGTGACGTCTCCGGCCATGGCGCCGTGGCCGGTGTCTTCGCGTTGCGCCTCAAGCAGCTCCTCGACGCCGCGCTGACCCGGGGCGCCGATCCCGGCCAGGCGATCGAGTGGGTCGTCGACAGTCTCGGGGAGACCGACGAGATGTTCGCGACCGCGGTGGTCGCGGTGGTCGACCCCGCCAGCGGGGAGGTCCGGCTCGCCAACGCGGGCCATCCGGACGCGCTGCTGCTGCGCCGGGCGCGTCGCGCCGGGCCCGCGGGCGACGTCGGAGAGGGCGCGCCCAGGCTGGGGGAGCCCGTAGGCCCGCGGACGGTTGTCGCCGTCGCCGGCACGTTCGTCGCCGGTGCCGTCGTCGGCGAGACCATCGAGGGCGAGGCCGTCGAGCGCGATGCCGCCGCAGCCGATGCCGTTGGAGCCGGTCTCGTCGGAACGGACATTTCTGGAGTGGACGCCGTCGAGGGCACGGCCGGCGCGGGGCGCGGGGCGCGCGCCGAGGCGGTGAGCCGGTCCGGGCGTGGTGCCTCCGGCGGGGAGGCGCGGGAGCCAGGACTGGCCTCGGCGGTGGCCCGCGCCGGGTCCGCCGGCGGAGGCGTCGGCAGCGGCAGCGGTGGCAGCGGCAGCGGTGGCAGCGGCGCTGGCGCGGGCAGCGGCGGCGGTGGTGGTGGCGGGGCTGGGGCTGGGGGCCCGGCACTCCCGGAAGCGGGGCCGGGACGGCTACAGGCCGCCGGCCGCCGCGCGGAGGTGGCCTGCCTGGCCGCCACCGGGCCGATCATGTCGAGCCTGGTCGCCGCCGACGGCGCGTGGCACACCGACGTGCTGCAGCTGGAACCCGGCGACGTGCTGTTCGTGTATACCGACGGGCTGGTGGAGGCCAGGAACGCGGCCCACCAGCAGTTCGGCGTCGATCGGCTCGTCGCCGAGCTGCTGCGCGACCCGCGGCGGGCGCCGGCCGAGCTGTTGGACGACGCGTTCGAGGTCGTACGGCGCCACGCCCCGGGCCGGCCGAGCGACGACCGCACCGCGATCGTCGTCGCCCGCACCACCGAGGTCTCCCGCCCGCGCCCCTGACCGGCCCCCGCGGCTGGGAAGCGACGCGCGGCACGATCGCGACAACGATTGATCGCAATCTTCGTCGGGTACATGTCCGACCATGAGTGACGAGTCCGGTTCCGCCCTTCGGGACACGCCTGGTTCCACCGAGCAGGACGATTCCGGCGCCACGCGACGTATCCGCGCGGTGCGCTCCCGACTCAGCCCCGTCCGCCTGATCGCCTACCTCGTGCTGGTGCTCCTCGTCATCTCCGGCCTCGCGTTCGTCACCGGTTGGCGGCCGTCGATACCGAACCCGTTCGAGGAGCGGACGATCGACCGCAGCTCGCCGGCCGTGCTCCGCTCGCTCGAGGATCTCAGCGAGTACCACGCGGCGAGCGCGCACTTCGAGGTCGTCGTCGACCTGGAGGAGGACAGCCGCTGGATCCCGGACGCGCTGCGCGGGGAGCGCACGCTGTTCGTCGGGGTCGGCACCGTCGACTCGGTCATCGACTTCGGCAAGCTCGGGGACGGCGCGGTCACCGTCTCCGCGGACCGGCGGTCGGTGACCATCCAGCTGCCCGCTCCCACCATCTCCGAGCCGCGGCTCGATCTCGACAAGAGCTACGTGGTCGCCCGCCAGCGGGGCGCGCTGAACCGGGTGGGCGGGCTGTTCGGCGGCCAGAGCAATGACTCCGAGCTCTACCAGACGGCGTCCGCGAAGATGGCCGACGCCGCGAATGCCGACGGCCAGGTGCTCGCGCTCGCGAAGACGAACACCACGGCGATGCTGCGCGGCCTCCTCGGTGCGCTCGGCTTCACCGATGTGAAGGTGACCTACGCGGAGGACCCCAAGTAACGCCCCGGGCGCCGAACCCGTCCCGCCGGTGGTATTCCGTCGGCGGGACGGAGCAGCGGCGGGCGGAGACGCGGCCCAGCGCGATCCGGGACCACCGGACGCGCTGGGCCGCTCACGCGTTCGGCGGCCTGCCCGCCCATGGGTCCGGCTCACTGGTGGTCAGGCGGCGTCCTCGCGCGAGGTTCCTCCTGGTCGGCGCCGTAACGCGGGTGACTGTCGGAGCCCGCAGCGGTTTGCCCTGCGCGGTAGGGGGTGGCGCCACAGGAACAGAGCCTCACCTCGCGACGGTTTTGCACATCAGTGGCATGCGAGTTACTGAGCTCACTTGCCTTCGTAAGATTGAGTCGTCTAGACTCATGTACGTGCCCGACGGAGAGGTTGATCGGGCCCGACGACGAGAGGCTTCACGCACGAGGCCCCGCCCAGAGGGGAGTACGACCGAGATGAGCACCTACCTGTGGGACCCGTTCGCCGCGTTCGAGCGCATGGACCGTGAGTTCAACGAGATCGTCCGGCGGTCGTGGGGCTCGCGGGAGCGCACCGTGCGCCCGCTGCGCGCGACGAACCGTCCGCAGAGCGTCGTGCCGAGCGCCGATGTCCTGGTCGACGGGGACGACGTTCTGATCAATCTCGAGCTGCCGGGTGTCGACGTCGAGAAGGACGTGACGGTGGAGATCGACCGCGGGGCGCTCGTCGTCCGCGGTGAGCGTTCGTCCACCCAGGAGAAGACGGTCAACGGCCGGGTACACCGCGAGCGGTGGCACGGGTCGTTCCGCCGGGAGTTCGCCCTTCCGGAGAACGTCGACGCGACCGGGATCAGCGCGCGCTACGACCGCGGTGTGCTGACCGTCCGGCTGGCGGGAGCGGCGGCGCCGCCGCGCAGCACGCGGATCCCGGTCAGCGCTTCCCCGGTGGCGGCGCAGCTACCCACGGCGGAGGGGAGCGCCGGCACGGAGAACAGCGCCAGCGCCCAGAACAGCTCCGTCGCCGAGAGTGGTGCCCTGCGTGACGGCGGCGCGGCGGCCGAGTCGCCCGCGTCCTGACCCAACGTGGCACCGGTCGGCGCGCTAGCAGCGCCTGACCGGAGAACGAAGCATGATCGCCCCCGGTGTGCGGACCCTGTCCGGTTCGTTCGCCGGGGGCGACTGCGTTACGGGCCGAGCCGGCGTCGGCAGCCGGCCGGCGGGAGCGGTCAGGTGGAGGCGCGGCGGCGGGTGCCCGCCCCGGCTCGGGAGGACGACCCACGCGCGGAGGAGCCGCGCGAGGACGGGGGCGGCACCATCGGGCCGATGTCGCCGTCCGGCGCCTCGTCCAGGTCGACGACGACCGGGGCGTGGTCGCTCGTCCCGGTGCCCTTGCGGGCGGCCCGGTCCACCCACACCGCGCGTGCCCGGGCCGCGACGTCGGCCGTGGCCAGGGTCAGGTCGATGCGCATCCCGTAGTTCTTGGGGAAGCAGAGCTGGCGGTAGTCCCAGTAGGTGTAGACGGTCTCGTCCGGCCAGCGCTCGCGCATCAGGTCGAGCAGGCCGGCGTCGTGCAGCCGCCCGAGCGCGGCGCGCTCGGCCTCGGTCACGTGGGTCGCGCCCTCGAACTCGGCGATGTCCCAGACGTCGGCGTCCGTCGGCGCGATGTTGAAGTCGCCGAGCGTCATCACCGGCCCCTGCGGGGCGAGCTCGGCCACGACGTCGCGCAGCGCGGCCAGCCAGGCCAGCTTGTAGGCGTAGTGCGGGTCCTCCACCGTGCGCCCGTTGGGCACGTACAGCGACCAGATCCGGATGCCGCCGCAGCTCGCGGAGATCGCCCGCGGCTCGGGCCCCGGGAACCCGGGGTCGCCGGGCAGCCCGCGCCGTACATCCTCCAGCCCGGCGCGGGAGAGGATCGCCACCCCGTTCCAGCGGCCGTCGCCGTGGTGCGCGACCCGGTAGCCGCGGCGGAAGAGATCCTCGTCGAAGAGCTCGAGGAACGCCTCGTCCGAGAGCTTGGTCTCCTGCAGGCAGACCACGTCGGGGCTCGCGCGGTCAAGCCATTCGATCAGCCGGGGCTGCCGGGCCTTGGCCGAGTTGATGTTCCAGGTCGCGATCCGCACACCGTGAGACGGTAGTCCTCACCTCCGACAGATCTCCGCACCGACCGGTCCGTGCCATCCTCGGAGACATGACACCGATGTCCGCTCCTGGCAGGAGCGCGCGGCCTGGTCGGCCGGGATTCGCCGCGGCGTTGTTCGTCGCGGCGGGCGCCGCCGGCCTCGCCGGCTGTGACCAGGTCTCCGAGGAGACCCGTGCGGCCGGCGCGACCGTGGTCTGCTCACAGATCAACATTCAGCCGAGCGAGATCGAACAGAATCCGGAGTCGGCGCGCCTGGTCGCCCTCCTCGTACGCGACCTGGCGCCCGAGGACGACATCCGGGCCATCGCCGACCGCGTCGCGGACGATCCGACGGTGCTCAGCCCCCGCGCCCAGCTCGCGGACTGGGTGGACCAGCGCTGCGGGAACGCCGTCGGCGGCTCCGGCGGCTCCGGCGGTTCGGGTGGTTCCGGTGGCTCGGGCGGCGGCGGGGCAGGCGGCGGGGACTCGGACGGCGAAGACTCCGAGGAGTGACCGCGCGCCCGTACGTGCTTCTGAGCTGCGCGATGTCACTGGACGGGCGGATCGACGACTGCTCGCCCCAGCGGCTGGTCCTCTCCAGCCAGGCCGATCTCGACCGCGTGGACGAGGTCCGGGCCGGTTGCGACGCGATCCTGGTCGGTGCCCGCACGCTGCGCCGCGACAATCCCGGCCTCGCGGTCCGCTCGGAGCGCCGCCGAGCCGAGCGGACGGCGGCCGGCCGGCCGGCGACGCCGCTGCGCGCCGTCCTGACCAGCGGCGGACGGCTCGACCCGGACGCCCGCTTCTTCCTGGACGGCGCGGAGAAGGTCGTCTACCGGTTCGCCGGAGCCGCGTCCCGGCCTGCGACTGAATCTGGGCCCGGCGCTGGAGCGGGGGCGGGTACCGGGACCGGGTCGCCGGCACCGGCCGTCCCCCCGGATCTTTCCGCGGTGGCGACCGTCGTCGATCTCGAGGCGCCGCCGCTGGAGCACCTGCTGGACGACCTGAGCCGGCGCGGCACGCGGCGCCTACTGGTAGAGGGCGGCACCACCGTGCACACCGCGTTCCTCACCGCGGGCCTGGTGGACGAGCTGCACCTGGTCATCGCGCCGTTCTTCGTCGGTGAGGCCGCCGCCCCGATGTTCGTCGGCCCGGGTTCGTTCCCGTTCGACACCGCGCACCGACTGCGGCTCGTGGACGTCCGCCAGCTCGACGGCGTCGTGCTGCTGCGTTACCTGACACCGTCCGTGACCTGATGTCGTCCGGCTGACGCCTATCCGTTTTGTGTGCCTCCCGTCGGGCAGACGGCCTAAGGGCGTTCCGCCCGAACTGTTCGTCGAGGAGGACCCGTGTCCGTACCCAGTGTCGCGCGACCAGGGCGCGCGGCCGCGTCTGCCGGCGGTGCCAAGGCCCGGCGTGCCCGCGACAGCAAGGCGGTCGACCTGACCGCACGCCTCGGTTTCGCAGCCCGAGGACTGGTCTACGTCCTGATCGGGATCATCGCCCTCCAGATCGCGTTCGGCGGTTCCGGGGAGCAGGCGAACCGGCAGGGCGCGCTGCGGGAGATCTCGGACAAGCCCTTCGGCACGGCGGTGCTGATCCTGCTCGTCATCGGATTCGTCGGATATGCGCTGTGGCGCCTGCTGGAAGCGGCCGTCGGGCACCACGAGGAATCCGACGAGAAGAAGCGCACAGCCAAGCGGGTGGTGTCCGGTATCCGCGGTGTGATCTACCTTGTGATCGCGGGCAGCACCGTCGCCTTCCTCACCTCGGGTAGTTCGGGATCCGGCTCTGGTGAGCCCGCTCCGTACACGGCCCGGGTCATGGATAACACCGGTGGCCGGTGGCTGGTCGGCGCGGTCGGCCTGATTGTGGTCGGTGTCGGCATCGGCATGATCGTCAAGGGTGTGACGACCAAGTTCGAGGAGAAGCTCAAGAGCGGGGAGATAAGCCCCGCGATGCGCGCCGCCAGCAAGCGCATCGGCCAGGTCGGCTACATCGCGCGTGGCATCGTGTTCGGCCTGGCCGGGGTGTTCGTGGTCAAGGCCGCCGTCGAGTTCGACCCCGACGAGGCCAAGGGCTTCGACGGCACGCTCCGCACGATCGCCGACCAGGCGTACGGCCAGGTGCTGCTCGTCGTCTGTGCCGTCGGCCTGGTGCTGTTCGGCGCCTACTCCTTCATCGAGGCGCGGTACCGCAAGCTCTGAACCAGCTCCCCGCACGGCCGAACCGCCCGCCGGACGAAGGCGGGCGGTTCGGATCATCTGCCCTGGTGGTTTGCTTTGTCGGTCGTCGCCTTCCGGACATGTCGCGGATCAGTGCAGAATCCGTCGGGTCGGGGAGGCAGACTAGGTGGCGTCGAGCGGACGATCAACGTCGTCTCGCGGCCGCGGCGTCGCCTGGCCGGCAATGGCATCGCAGTCGGCACTGACATCGCAGCCGGCACCATGGCGGTAGGGGCAAAGGGGAGTACAGGTGGATCGGACCACGCTGAGCGTGATCAGCCCGGCGGGCCACAACACGCTGACGGGCGACGCTCCGTGCGTGGTCGGTCGGGCACGCGGCGCGGACATCGTCATCAACGACGCGCGGGTGTCCCGGCGTCATCTCGTGCTTGAGCCGGTCGCCGGCGGCTGGCATGTGCGGGACACCAGCGCCAACGGCCTCTGGCAGGACGGTCGCCGGATGGGGGACACCACGGTCCGCTCGACCGAGGTCCGCTTCCGGCTCGGCGCCGCGGACGGCCCTGAGGTCGTGCTGGTGCCCTCATCCGTCGGGCTGGCCTCCGGTGCCGCAGCGGGCTCCGCGCCCGCCGCCTCGGCACCCGCTCCCGCGGTCCCGGCCGGGCCGCCGCCGCGCGTGGCGGGTGCGCCGGGATGGCCGTCGCCCAACCCCAACCCCAACCCCGGTCCCGCGCCCGCCGGCCCAGGTCACACGCCCACCCCCGGCCACACGCCCACCCCCGGCCACGCGCCCACCCCCGGCCACGCGCCCACCCCCGGCCACGCGCCCACCCCCGGCCACGCGCCCACCCCCGGTCGCGCGCCCGCCTCCGGCCGGGCCCGGGCAGCGGCACCGCCGACGGCCCCGGCATCGGCCCGCCCGCCGGTCCCGGGGGGCCACCAGCCACCGCACGCCGGGGGTCCGGGCGCCGCCGGCCCGGACACCGCCTCCGCGGCGCTCGACCTGGAGACGGCGCAGAGCGCCATCGTGCACGCCCGCCGCAAGATGCACCCGCTGCGGCCCGGCACGGTCCGGCTCGGCCGCTCGCGCGACAACGACATCTCCGTCGCGGACCTGCTCGCCTCGCGGCACCACGCCGAGCTGCTGGTCGCCCCCGGCAGGGTCGAGGTCGTCGACCTCGGGTCGGCGAACGGCACGTTCCTCAACGGCCAGCGCATCGGGCGGGCCCAGGTCGGGCAGCGCGACGTCATCGCGATCGGGCACCACCTCTACCAGCTCGAGGGCGACTCGCTGGTGGAGTACGTCGACTCGGGTGACGTCGCCTTCGAGGTGCAGGCGCTGTCGGTGTTCGCCGGCACCAAGCAGCTGATGCACGACATGACCTTCCGGCTGCCCGGCCGCTCGCTGCTCGGTGTGGTCGGTCCCAGCGGGGCGGGCAAGTCGACCCTGCTCAACGCGCTGACCGGCTTCCGCCCGGCGGACGTGGGCTCCGTCCGCTACGCCGGGCGGGATCTCTACGCCGAGTACGACGAGCTGCGCCGGCGCATCGGCTACGTCCCGCAGGCCGATCCGCTGCACGCCCAGC
>NZ_JALKFY010000200.1:0-259 GCF_023242985.1 Frankia sp. Mgl5
TTATATTTCTGCGCCAAAAGAACGCAAAATCTCGGTCGCTTCATCCCCGCGTTCCTCTGGCACTACAGCTGTAAGCAACACCGTTGCCCCGCTAGTATCCTGACCACCATCCGACATGCCGCTTGCTGCCGGATCGGCCGCTGCCAAGACGCTAGCATCCCTTGCGCTGGGGAAGTTGGCGCCTAACGTAATCGTCCCCAAGGAAGGGATCGCACCGGTAATCGGGTTCATCCGCTTTTCCACCCCATCACCCGGATAT
>NZ_JALKFY010000201.1:0-259 GCF_023242985.1 Frankia sp. Mgl5
GTGGTGGAGTTTACACAAGCCCCGCTTACGCCCCTCCGCCAATTTTACCGTTTGCTCAAACCAGAGGGCATTCTGCTGTTGGGCATTCTCGGTCCGACAGCCGGTCCGCGAGCCTACAGCTACCCTCGTCTGTACGGGGAAAAGGCAATTCAAAATACAATGATGCCATGGGAAGCAAAACAGTTGGCGCAGGAAAATGGCTTTCTCTGTCTGGAGGAAGAACCGGTCTACCGAGATGGCGTCCCCGCTGAACTGGCGG
>NZ_JALKFY010000202.1:0-258 GCF_023242985.1 Frankia sp. Mgl5
CTTCCCGACCGTTTGTGGCATACCGCTCGATCACGCTCGCAGCGTCAGCAGCTAGCTGCAAATCCATCTTACTAACGGCGGTGCGCACAATGCTGCCCACTTCCATCGGCTTTAACGGACGGAAGAAAATCTCCAGACAGCGGGAACGCAAAGCAGCGGGGATCTCATCAGGGGTTCTCGTCGTTGCACCTACCAGACGAAAGTCTGCCGGCAAGCCATACTGAAAGATATCGTGAATGTGGGAGGGAATTTGGGTGT
>NZ_JALKFY010000203.1:0-258 GCF_023242985.1 Frankia sp. Mgl5
GGTCTGGGGATCACTTTGGCGTTTCGGGCTGGATTTTTCAACATGGGAGCAGAGGGGCAGATGGTTCTCGGCGGGGTCGCTGCCGCGTTAACGGCCGTTTATCTCCCCGGTCCCGGCTTTGTCAAGTTGATTGCAGCGATTCTCGTCGGGATGGCTGCAGGCGGCCTCTGGTCTGCGATGGCTGCCTGGTTTGAAGCGCGATTTCGCGTCAATCTGCTGATATCCACGCTATTGTTAAACTATATTGCTGCTTTGTTC
>NZ_JALKFY010000204.1:0-258 GCF_023242985.1 Frankia sp. Mgl5
GCAACCTACTCCGATCAGGCGAAGGTAGCGATCAAGTGGTTCAAGGACAACTGGAAAGGCAGCGGCAATCCCAAGCTGGCGCTAATCTACAACGATACGCCGTTCGGCAAGTCTCCGATCGCTGACGCCAAAGCCTACGCCGCTTCCATCGGCGTCGACGTGGTGGACGAACAGATCGTCGACCTGAAAGCGCTGGATGCCACTTCCCAACTGCTGAACATGCAGAAAAAAAGCCCCGATTTTGCGATCATCCAGGAG
>NZ_JALKFY010000205.1:0-258 GCF_023242985.1 Frankia sp. Mgl5
GCACTCCGAGGGAAGGCGCTTCCTCCTGAACACCGCCGGAATCGGTCAGAATCAAGTGGGCACGTCGGGCAAAATTATGGAAATCAAATGCGTCCAGCGGGGCGATTAACTGAATCCGCTCATGGCTCCCCAAAAGCTCCTGTGCCAGTTCTTGTACGGCTGGATTGAGGTGAACAGGGTAGACCACGGCAATATCCGGATGTTCGTCAACCAGACGGCGAACGGCGCGGAAAATCCGGCGCATCGGCTCACCCAGGT
>NZ_JALKFY010000206.1:0-258 GCF_023242985.1 Frankia sp. Mgl5
GCCGGAGAAATCGCGCCAGGAAGGCTTTCAGCGCTACCGCGTCGAGATTCAGCCGCAGAAGGACAGCATTCAGGTAAACAATCAGGCGCACGCTTTTACGCAAGTTCAGGGCACCCCAAGAGTATTGATTATCGAAGGGCATCCGGGAGCGGCGCGCAACCTGGCAAATGCGCTGCAAGCCGGCAAAATCGCGGTGGAAACAAAAGCTCCGGCGCTTTTGCCAACCGAGCTGAACGATTACAAGCAGTACGCCTCGAT
>NZ_JALKFY010000207.1:0-258 GCF_023242985.1 Frankia sp. Mgl5
GCTGAAAAATATCTGAAACATAGCAAATGCCCGGGTGGAGTAAAAGGCTCCTGTCCGGGCATTTTGCTTTTACTTTTCCTCGCCTGGCGTTTCCCCATCCAGATTGGTACGGATCCGCAAAAACGGGCCTGTGGGAGCAGGGGCGATCACTCGATCCTCCAACTGCTTGAAGTCAGGCAATGATTCCCCTGTTTCTGCAACAGTTGGCTCTTGGTCAGCCCTGTCCGGATGCGGCCTTGTCTCTTCCGTGGTCATGGC
>NZ_JALKFY010000208.1:0-257 GCF_023242985.1 Frankia sp. Mgl5
GAAACGGTAAACATCTGCAGGGAAGCGGATGCCGTGCTTTTGGGAGCGGTAGGCGGACCGAAATGGGATCAAAACCCTGGACATTTGCGGCCGGAAACAGGCTTGCTGGGAATTCGCAAGGCTCTCGGCCTGTTTGCCAACATTCGTCCAGCCAACATGCATCCAACACTGGTGGAAGCCTCCTCGCTTAAACCGGAAGCGGTAGCGGGCGTTGATTTGATCGTGGTACGTGAATTGACCGGCGGTATCTACTTTGG
>NZ_JALKFY010000209.1:0-257 GCF_023242985.1 Frankia sp. Mgl5
GTGCTTTATCCTGAAGCGCCTTCGCCTGAATCCGCTCCTGCTCGCGTGCGCCGTTGTTCACTTTTTGCAGGTTGGCTCCTGTCTGTTCCACGGATGTATTGGCCTTGGCCAGCTGCAGCGAGTAGTCACTGGAATCAATCCTGCCGATGATCTCTCCCTGCTTGACCTGGTCTCCCTCGTTGCGGTTCAATTCCACTACACGGCCTGCCACCTCAAAGGAAACCTGCGCCTCCTCATTGGGCTGCAGAGTGCCGGAC
>NZ_JALKFY010000643.1:0-44649 GCF_023242985.1 Frankia sp. Mgl5
CGCCGATACAGCGCGTTACTCTCCGCCGGACTCGAATGACCCGCGTAGGTCCGCACGATCCACGGCCGGTCACGCTCCGACCTGGCCACATCCGTCATCGCCGCCTCCTAGCGCTCCGTGCGACGCCCAGGAACCGGCAGCCGGACGGACGCCCACCCCCGCGCGCAGGGCCACAGGCACGGGCCGCGCGCACGGACCTCGGGGCACATCCGACGCCGAGCCAGGACGGGGATCAGGGGATCAGGGGATCAGGGGCCGCCGATCCTCGCGAGATCCGGCGACGGCAGCAGCGTAGCCGCCGATGCCGGTCCGGCGCCCCGGTGCGCAGGGCCCGGGCCGGCCGAAAGCTCCTACGGAGAGTTACCCGGAACAGGGCTACCCAGACGCTGGACGTCCAGGCGATGTAAGGGCCCGGCGGCGGGCGCGGGTGGTGGCGGGCCTCAGGCGGAGGAGCAGGCGCTCGGGCCCCAGATGTTCTTCAGCTCGGCGGGGATCAGGTCGCAGGCCGCGGTGCCGCGGCCGACCAGGGTCCACGGGGCGCTGCCGACGCGCTTCCACACGTGTGGGTCCGGGGCGTCGGCCTCGGTGACCCCACGGATCTCGGTCATACCGACGGCCCAGAACTCGTCGCGTTCCTTGTCGACGCCCTCGACAGCGCCGTAGAACATCCCGTTGGGGATCGTGACGTCCGACGCGACCGGGGTGGCGGCACCGGTCTCCTTGCGCACCTCGTAGGCGGCGAGCCACATCAGCGGCTGGCGCAGGGTCGTGGGCTCGTTGCCCTTGAGCGCCAGCGTCCGCGCCCTGCCGGCGACCCGGCTGGTCTCCCAGGGGACCGAGGGCAGCGGGGGGCTGAGGATCGCGTTGTCCGGCTGCTCGACGGCGACCGCGCCCGGCGTGGCGGAGTCGTCGGAGGCCCAGACGAGCCCGATGACCACCCCGAGCACGACCGCGACCACGAAGGAGGCGGCCACGAGGAGCGGCCGCTGCTGCTGGGTCCAGGCCGCGGCCCCCGGCCGGGCCGCCCGACCACCGGCTGGGTCCACCCCCGCGGGCACCTCCACGTCCAGCATGTCTGTGTCTTACCTCCACCATGCCACGACCCGGCCCGATTATCGGGAAAGCATGCCCTATGCCGGCTCGACGCCCGCCAACGGGGACTTGCCGATCACTCAGCGTCCACGGACGATCGTCACCGGTGACGAATCTCACGGGACGAAGCCGCACCCCCGTGGCGCTCTCTCAGGCTGCGGGCACGCTCAGGCCACGGACCCGGTGGGGACTTCAGGCCGCGGGGATGCTCAGGCTGCGGGCGTGGCGGGCGTGGCCGACCGTGCCGTGCCCGCCGGCACCGGGAGGCACGGCAGCGAGCCGGTCGGGCGCGATCTGGACCCGCAGCAGGCGTCCGAGGCGGTCGACCGCGAGCAGGCGTCCGAGGGCCGCGGAGGCGTCCACCAGGACGAGCGTGCGGCCGAGGGCGCGGGCCCGGCGGGCGCCCCCGAGCAGCACCCCGACACCCGCGTGGTCGCCCAGCTCCAGCCCGCCGACATCGACGTGCAGTGGGCCGCGACCGGCGTCGATCGCGTTGTGCAGCAGCATCCGGAGCTCCCCGACGGATCGGACGTCCACCGTCCCCGCCAGTCGGAGGGTCTGGTTCCCGCCCTCGCCGGGACAGTCCGCCTCCACCGCCCGCACCGTCGACGACTCGCCCATCGCGGCCTCCGATTCCCCATGCACCGGCAGGCCGAGACTGTCGCGTCGGGCCCGCCGTTGGGCACCTGCACCTGCGCTCGGCTTGCCGCACACAGCCGGACGAGTCCCACGGACGGCCGATCGCAGTGGGGGGCTACTCGGAACCCGCCCATGGCGATGATCTCACCAATCTCTCCCATATGTTCCATTTGACTGGTGTGACGATCCAGCTCAGGCCCAAAGACCCATCCGAACGTCGGTGTCGGTGCGACGATGGGCCTGGCGGGAAACGAACCTGGGACCAGGGCACCGAAGGCCCACGGGCGCCCCGCGACAGACCAGGCGGACCCAAGGGGCGATCATGGAGACCACCGCTCTCGGCTTCCTCTATGGACCCACCCTGGTCCTGATCGCCGTCGGTGTGCTGGTCGCCGTCTGCCGGCTGACCTCGACGCCGGACACGCACACCGATCACGACGCCGACCACGACCCGGGCGCGGATGGCGGCGCCGATGGCGGTACCGGTCATCCGGGCGGCGACCGGCGCGCGGATGACTTCGGCCTGCTGGTCGCCGTCGCCACCGTGCCGAGCGAGCGGGCCGAGCGGCTGCGGGCGACCCTCACCGGCAGCGGCGTGCGCGCCACCCTGGCGCCCGCGCGGCCGGTGCCCGCCCCGGTGAGCCCCCGCGGCGACCTGCTGTACCTGGCCGGGGAGCTCCAGCACGTGCTCGTCTTCGCCGCCGACCTGCCCAGGGCCGTGCGCGCGCTCGCCCAGAGCCGCCGCGAGCCCACCGACGGCGCCTGACCCGCCTGCCGACACCCGTACCGGCCCTGGCCCAGGTCCGCCGGTCGGTTCGGCCGCGGTCAGCTCGGCCGCGGTCAGCTCAGGCCGCGGCCGCCGAGGACGGCTCGCGGCGGATCTCGGCGCCGAGCGCGGTGAGGTTCTCCACGAAGTGCGCGTACCCACGGTCGATGTGGTGGACGTCACGGACCACGGTCGTGCCCTCCGCCACCAGGCCGGCCAGCACCAGCGCCGCGCCGGCGCGGACGTCCGAGGCGAGCACGGAGGCGCCGGTCAGCCGCGGGGTGGGCCGGACGACCACGTGATGGCCGTCGGTGCGCAGGTCGGCGCCGAGCGCGTGCAGCTCCCGGCAGAACACGAACCTGCTGTCGAAGACGTTCTCGGTGATCAGCGAGATTCCCTCGCTGACCGCCTCCAGCGCGATCACCTGCGGCAGGAGGTCGGTCGGGAAGCCCGGGTAGGGCAGCGTCACGACGTCGATCGAGCGCGGCCGCCCGTCCGCGCTCACCCGGAAACCGTCCTCGACGAGCTCGACGGCCGCCCCCGCGCCCGCGAGCTTCTCCAGGACGATCCCGAGGTGCTCGGCCCGGCCGTGCCGGATGGTCACGTCACCACCGGTCATCAGCGCGCCGATCGCCCACGTACCCGCGACGATCCGGTCCGGGACGGTGCGGTGCAGCACCGGCCGCAGCCCCTCCACCCCCTCGATGACGAGCGTGGACGTGCCCGCGCCGTCGATCCGGGCGCCCATGGCGGTGAGCAGCGCGCACAGGTCGGCGATCTCCGGCTCCTGGGCCGCGTTGTCGATCACGGTCGTGCCCTTGGCGAGCACCCCGGCCATCAGCAGGTTCTCGGTGGCCCCGACGCTCGGGAAGTCCAGCCAGATCGAGGCTCCCTGCAGCCGCCCGGAGCAGCGGGCCACCAGTACCCCCGCCTCGACGTCCACCACGGCACCGAGCTTCGTCAGGCCGTTCATGTGGATGTCGAGCGCGCGCGAGCCGATCGCGTCGCCACCGGGCAGCGCCACCCGGGCCTCCCCGCGGCGGGCGACGAGCGGCCCCAGGATGGCCACCGACGCCCGGATCCGGCGGACGAGCTCGGCGTCCGCGGTGGCATCGACCACCTCGGGTATGTCGATGACGATCCGACCCCCGGCCCGGTCACGCTCCGCCTCGGCCCCGAGGCCACGCAGGACGTCGGCCATCACCGAGACGTCAAGGATGTCGGGTACCGCGTCCAACGTGGTGCGGCCGGGCGCGAGCAGGCTCGCCGCCATCAGCTTCAGCACCGAGTTCTTCGCGCCCGGAACGGCGACCTCGCCGACCAGCCTGGTCCCGCCTGTCACGACGAAGCACTCCACGGGCTCCGATGCTAGGTGCTCCGTGGAAGATCTTCAGCGCGGCCTCGGCAAACGGCGCGCCCCGGCCACAACCGGACACCAACGAAGACCTCCGGGGACCAGCGGAGACCACCGACATCCATCCGACGATCTGACCGGATTGCTATGCATCCGGCGCCGAGGCGGAGTCCACGGCAACACCGGGCGAACCGGCGACGCCCAGGGGCAGGTTGAGGTAGATGCCGGTAAGGCGAACCGGCTCCGAGCGCCCCGGTCTCCTCCCGCACCTCGCGGCGAAGCCCGTCCTCGAAGGTCTCACCACGCTCGAGGACTCCGCCCGGAATCTGCCACGCGCCGGTGTCCCGCCGCTGAATGCAGAGCACGCGACCGTCATCTCTGCGTGTCACGGCGGCTACGCTTACGGAATGCATGCGCGGAACCTACCAATTGGGTTACGTCGACTTGGGTTACCTAGACCTAGATCTGGACTTCGGTTTCGGTGCTCGTAGCGCGCCTTGAGTCCCTGCCGCCGGAAACCCACGCCTCGTACGGGACCGAGGCCCGAGCGTTGCTCGGGGATCCGATCGCCACGGATGAGGCGCTCGCCGCGATTCTGGGCGACCCGTCCCAATCTGAACAGGTGCGATTCAACGCGTTCTATTGCGTGCAGGCGCGCGCCTGGCGTCGCAGGGATCACCTGACTCACCGGGCGAACGTGGACCAGTACCAGTCCGCGTTCGGCGATCACCCGATGTTCTACTTCATGCAGGCCGAGTACTACTCCTCGCTCGACGGCGAGCCGGCGAACAGACAGGCGGCTCTCACTTTCGCGCTCGAAGCGGCGCGCCGGCTGTCGTCGATCCCAGGGGTCCTCCATCTGGCGGCCTCGATCATCGCGGATCAGTACGAGGCGGACACCGACCCGGATCCCCAGCTCCTGCTGGAGGGAGAACGGCTGATCCGGCAGGCGATCGCCCTCAGCCACGGCGCCTACCCGCGTTATCACGGCACTCATGCCCGCATAGCCACTCTCCGGGGCGCATACGCCACGGCTCGCGCGAGCATCGCGCGAGCCATCGACGAGGAGGACAGCTCGGGAGCCGAGTACGCGCTGCGAATCGGTGACTACCAGTTGATCCGCGCCCGCATCCAGTACGCGCAACAGGCCGATCTGCTCCGGATCGGACAGAACGAGGCGACCACGGAGCTGCGCGGTATCCGGACCCAGATCCTCGAGATCATGGGCCTGCTCGCAGCGGTGATCGCGTTCATCACGACCGCCGCCAACATCGCGGCCGGGCAACCTCCGGGACCGGCGTCGGGCCTCCTCACCTGCGCCGGAGGCGTGACGCTCCTGGTGTTCTGGGGCTTCCACATCCTGGTCATCGGTGGCGGAGACTCCCGACGGCGCCTACTTCCCCTCCTCCTGGGGGCGATACTCCTCGGCGTCGGCCTGGCACTCGCCGGACACTGACCGACGAAGCAGGGGCGAGATGGGAAGGTGACCGGCGGAGATGCAGGTGATGGTGGCCTCGAGCTGGTCGGCAAAGGCCCACAACGAGGACGCTTGCGGCTTTCGAGCGGACGGCGCCTGGGTGGTCGACGGAGCGACTGCCCTCGAAGCCGGACCGCCGATCGAGGGCCTTCCCGCCGCCGCCTGGCTGAGCTCGGTGACCGATGCCTACCTGCGCAGCGTCGACTGGGACGGCACCGAGCTCGCGGACGTCCTCGCGCGGCTGGTTGGGCACGTGACGGCCCGGGCACGGCTCGCCGGGCTGCCGCACGCGGGCACGTGCCGCTCCACCGGGTTCCCCACCGCCGCGATCTCTGTGGTGCGTCAACGCGATGACCTGCTTGACCTGTGCCTTCTCGGTGACATTCCCGTCGTGCTGGCCCCGGGCGGCGGCCGACCGACCCCGGACGTGTTCGTGGATCCGCAGTTCGCCACGACCGAACGGAAGCTCCTCGAGACCATCCGAGCGGACATCGCCCGCGGCGACGATCCGGCGACAGCCTACGGACGGGCACGCGGGACCCTACTGGAGCGCCGGCGGCGGCGGAACACGCCGCGCGGGTCGTGGATCCTCGGGGACGTCCCGGAGGCCACCCGTCACGCGCACTGCCGCACCCTCCGCCTGACCGGCGGCGCGGATCTGCTGCTGGTCTCGGACGGCTTCGCCCGGCTCATCGAGCCGTTCGCCCTGGTGGACGGGTACGGGGCTCTCGTTGACGCGGTGCGCGGCGGAGTGGCGGAGGATCTGCTGCGCCGGCTCCGGGAAGCCGAGCGGGCGGACCCCGAGTGCCGCCGCCATCCGAGGTTCGGGGTCAGTGACGACGCGAGCGTCGTGCATGCCGTGATCTGAAGGTCTTCACGGGCGTCTGGCGGGCGGCGCCCATACAGTGACGCCATGGCGGTGCACCTGACCCGGATCTACACCCGTACCGGCGACGACGGCACGACGGCACTGGGTGACATGTCGCGGGTGGCGAAGACGTCGCCACGGCTGGCCGCCTACGCCGACGTCGACGAGGCGAACGCGGCGATCGGGGTGGCGCTGGCGCTGGGCGAGCTGGGCCCGGACATCCGCGAGACGCTCGGGCAGGTGCAGAACGACCTGTTCGACGTGGGTGCCGACCTGTGCACCCCGGTGGTCGCCGAGCCGAAGTACCCGCCGTTGCGGATCACTGACAGCTACGTCGACCGCCTTGAGCAGGCCTGCGACCACTACAACGAGAACCTGGCGAAGCTCAGCTCGTTCATCCTGCCCGGTGGCACGCGCGGGGCGGCCCTGCTGCACGTGGCGCGCACGGTGGCGCGCCGGGCCGAGCGGGCCTGCTGGGCGCTGGTCGAGGCGGAGCCGGAGGCGACGAGCCCGTTGCCGGCCCGTTACCTGAACCGCCTGTCCGACCTGCTGTTCATCCTGTCCCGGGCCGCGAACCCGGACGGGGACGTCCTGTGGAAGCCGGGCGCCGGCGGCTGAGCGGAGCCCGGCGACGGCCTGGGGCCAGACGGAGCCTGGGCCGACGGAGCCTGCCTGGGGCCGACGGCCTCTCGGACCGCCGTCTCGGCTTCGGCGCCGACAGGTGTCAGCGCCGAAGCCGGGGTGTTCCGGCGAACCGCGTCAGGCGATCGTCGCGCTTTCGGCGAGGATGCTGACGCCCTCCTTGGTGACGGAGACGAAGCCCCCGTCGACGGCGGCCGAGATCTCCTGGCCGCCGACCTTCACCCGCACGGTCTGGTCGCGCACGAGCACGGCCAGCATGGGGATGTGTCCCGGCAGGACACCGATGTCGCCGTCGACGGTCCGGGCGACGACCATGTCGGCGTCGCCGGACCACACCTCCTGCTCGGGCGAGACGATCGCCACCCGCATCGGCATTACAGGTTCTCCGCGTTCTTCTCGGCGTCCTCGATCCCGCCGCACATGAAGAACGCCTGCTCGGGCAGGTGGTCGAAGTCACCCACGGTGAGCCGGCGGAACGAGTCGATCGTCTCGTCGAGCGGGACGAACTTGCCGGGGATGCCGGTGAACTGCTCGGCGACGAAGAACGGCTGGGACAGGAACCGCTGGATGCGGCGGGCCCGGTTGACGAGGATCTTGTCCTCTTCGGAGAGCTCGTCGATGCCGAGGATGGCGATGATGTCCTGCAGGTCCTTGTAGCGCTGCAGGATCCGCTGCACCTCGCGGGCGGTGTCGTAGTGCTCCTGCCCGATGTAGCGCGCGTCCAGGATCCGGGAGTTCGAGTCCAGCGGGCTCACGGCCGGGTAGATGCCCAGGTCGGAGATCGCCCGGTCGAGCACCGTGTTGGCGTCGAGGTGGGTGAACGTCGTCGCCGGGGCCGGGTCGGTCAGGTCGTCCGCGGGCACGTAGATCGCCTGCAGCGAGGTGATCGAGTGGCCGCGGGTCGAGGTGATCCGCTCCTGCAGGGCGCCCATCTCGTCGGCCAGCGTGGGCTGGTAACCGACGGCGCTGGGCATCCGGCCGAGCAGCGTCGACACCTCGGAACCGGCCTGGGTGAACCGGAAGATGTTGTCGATGAACAGGAGCACGTCCTGCTTCTGGACGTCCCGGAAGTACTCGGCCATGGTGAGCGCGCCGAGGGCGACCCGGAGCCGGGTGCCGGGGGGCTCGTCCATCTGGCCGAACACGAGCGCGGTGTCCTCGATGACGCCGGCCTCGGTCATCTCCAGGAACAGGTCGTTGCCCTCGCGGGTGCGCTCGCCGACGCCGGCGAACACCGACACGCCACCGAACTCCTTGGCGACCCGGCGGATCATCTCCTGGATGATGACGGTCTTGCCGACGCCGGCGCCGCCCATCAGGCCGATCTTGCCGCCTCGCACGTACGGGGCGAGCAGGTCGATGACCTTGATGCCGGTGGTGAACATCTCCGTCTTCGACTCGAGCTGGTCGAAGGCCGGCGCCGAGCGGTGGATCGGCCAGTAGGTCTCGGCGTCGACCTTGTCGACGTCGAGCGGGTTGCCGAGGACGTTGAAGACGTGGCCCTTGGTGGCGTTCCCGACCGGAACGGAGATCGGCGCGCCGGTGTCGCGGACCGGGGCACCCCGCACGAGGCCGTCGGTCTGCTGCATGGAGATGGCGCGCACGGTGTTGTCGCCGATGTGCTGGGCGACCTCGAGGGTGAGGATCGCGGTCTCGCCGTCGATCGTGCGGTCGACGTGCAGCGCGGTGTAGATCTCGGGAAGCTCGTCGGGGGCGAACTCGACGTCGACGACCGGTCCGATGACTCGGGCGACTCGGCCGATCCCCGGAGTCCGGCCCTCCGCCGTGGTCGGCGAGCTGGTGGTGACGGTCATGGCGTCCTCGGTTTCACTGTCGTTGCCCGCCGCCGCGGGCTTCGGCTTGACGTTCGTCGGTGTCGACGCCGGCAACGGTGTCGATGCCGGCTGTGAGCCCAGTGTCCACACCGGTCCGCCCGCCGCCTAGTGCGTCGGCCCGCCGCGGTGCACGCCGGGGCAGGGGTGGCCGGAAGATCACAGGTCTCCTACGCGCCGGACGCCAGGGCGTTCGCGCCACCCACGATCTCGGAGATCTCCTGGGTGATGGCGTCCTGGCGGGCCCGGTTGGCCGCGCGGGTGTAGGTCTTGATCAGGTCCTCGGCATTGTCCGTCGCCGACTTCATCGCGCGCTGGCGGGCCGCCGACTCGGAGGCCGCCGACTCCAGCAGCGCCGCGTAGAGCCGGCTCTCGACGTACCGCGGGAGCAGCGCGTCGAGGACGGCCTCGGCCGACGGCTCGAACTCGTAGTTCGGCAGCGGCCCGCCGGCCGGCGGCTCGTCGTGCTCGCGCAGGACCATCGGGAGCAGGCGGTGCGCCACCGCGTTCTGGGTCATGGCGCTGACGTACTCGGTGAAGACGAGATGGATCTCGTCGACACCGCCCTCCTCGGTGGGCGTGGTGAAGGCGGTGATGAGGGCGTCCGCCACCGCCTTCGCGTCGCTGTAGCTCGGCTGCTCGGAGAAGCCGGTGTAGTCGCCGGCCAGCGGCCGACCGCGGAAGCGGTAGTACGTCCCCGCCTTGCGGCCGACCGCGTAGAGCAGCGGCTCCTTGCCCTCCTCGCGCAGCAGCTCGACCAGCTCCCCGGCGCGCTTGAGCGCGTTGGAGCTGTAGCCGCCGGCGAGGCCGCGGTCGCTGGTGATCACGACCACGGCCGCACGGGTCGGCTCCGGGCGCTCGGTGGTGAGCGGATGAGCGATCGTCGTCTGCGACGCCACGGCACTGATCACTCGCGTGATCTCCTCCGCGTACGGCCGGGACGCGGCGACCCGCGCCCTGGCCTTGGCGATCCGCGAGGCGGCGATGAGCTCCATCGCCTTGGTGATCTTCTTGGTGGACTGGACCGTCTTGATCCGCCGCCGATATTCGCGAAGCTGGCCCGCCATGGGTTCAGTGACCCGCGGTCTCGTCGGACGGCTTGCGGTGGTGGACGGCGATCTCCTCGCGCTCCACCGCGGACGGGTCGAGCGCCTCGGGGGTCGCCTCGTTCACCAGCTGCTTGCCGCTCGACAGCGTGAACTGCTCCTTGAACTCGGCGATGGCCGACTCCAGGGAGGAGACGAGGTCGTCACCGAGCTTCCCGGTGTTCACGATGGTGTCGTAGATGGCGCCGTGGGTCCGCCCGACGAAGTCGAGGAACTCGGCCTCGAAGCGGCGGATGTCCTCCACCGGCACGTCGTCCAGCTTGCCGGTGGTGCCGGCCCAGATCGACACGACCTGGCGCTCGACGGAGAACGGCTTGTTCTGGGGCTGCTTGAGCAGCTCCACCAGCCGGGCACCGCGGGCGAGCTGGTCGCGGGAGGCCTTGTCCAGGTCGGAACCGAAGGCCGAGAAGGCCTCCAGCTCGCGGTACTGGGCCAGGTCGAGGCGCAGGCGGCCGGCGACGGACTTCATCGCCTTGACCTGCGCGCTGCCGCCCACTCGGGAGACCGAGGTACCGACGTTGATCGCCGGGCGGACGCCCTGGTTGAACAGGTCCGACTCCAGGAAGATCTGGCCGTCGGTGATCGAGATGACGTTCGTCGGGATGTAGGCCGAGATGTCGTTGGCCTTGGTCTCGATGATCGGCAGCCCGGTCAGCGACCCGCCCCCGAGCTCGTCCGAGAGCTTCGCGCAGCGCTCCAGCAGACGGGAGTGCAAGTAGAAGACGTCGCCCGGGTAGGCCTCACGGCCCGGCGGGCGGCGCAGCAGCAGCGAGATCGCGCGGTACGCCTCCGCCTGCTTGGACAGGTCGTCGAAGACCACCAGCGAGTGCTGGCCGTTGTACATCCAGTACTGCCCGATCGCCGAGCCGGTGTACGGGGCGATGTACTTGAAGCCCGCCGGCTGGTCGGCCGGAGCCGCGACGATCGTGGTGTAGGCCAGCGCGCCGGCCTCCTCGAGGGTGTTCACCACCTCGCGGATGGTCGTCTTCTTCTGGCCGATGGCCACGTAGACGCACTTGACCTGCTTGCTCGGGTCACCGCTCGCCCAGTTGTCACGCTGGTTGATGATCGCGTCGATCGCGACGGTGGTCTTCCCGGTCTGCCGGTCACCGATGATCAGCTGACGCTGACCACGGCCGATGGCGGTCATCGCGTCGATGGCCTTGATGCCGGTCTGCAGCGGCTCCTTGACGGGCTGGCGCTGCACCACCGACGGGGCCTGCAGCTCGAGCGCCCGGGTGCCGGCCGCGGCGATGTCGCCGAGGCCGTCGATCGGGCGACCGAGCGGGTCGACGACCCGGCCGAGGAAGCCGTCGCCCACCGGGACGGCGAGGATCTCGCCGGTCCGGCGGACCTCCTGGCCCTCCTCGATGTGCTCGGCGTCGCCGAGGATGACGCAGCCGATCTCGCCGACCTCGAGGTTGAGGGCCAGTCCCAGCACGCCGCCGGAGAACTCCAGCAGCTCGTTGGTCATGGTGTGCGGAAGGCCCTCGACCCGCGCGATCCCGTCACCGGTCACGACGACACGGCCGACCTCCTCCCGGTCACCGGAGGTGGCCTGGAAGGAGTCGACGTACTCCCGGAGGGCGTCGCGGATCTCCTCCGGCCGGATGGACAGCTCAGTCATCGCGTTGGTCCTTCATGGCTGGCGTGGATCTGGTCATCGGTCGTCACTGCCGGTCCGGCGGTCGGTCCCGGCTTCAGCTCGCCCATCGCGCTCCGCGGCCTAACGGGTCAGCCCGCGGCGGGCTGCCGCGAGGCGGCGCAGGACGGTGCCGTCCACGACCTCGTCACCGACCCGCACGGCGACACCACCGAGGACAGCGGGGTCGAGATCGATCTGGAGCTGGATCTGCCGGCCGAAGAAGCGGCTGATCGCCGCCTTCAGCCGCGCGATCTGGTCGGCGTCGAGCACGGTCGCGGTACGGACGACGGCGACCACCCGCCCACGGCGGGCGGCCGCGATCCGGCTGAGCTGCTCCAGGCGCCGCTCGATGTCGCCCTGTTCGCGGTCGGCCACCGCCTGCTCGGCCAGCCGGAGGGTCACCGGGTGGGCGCGGCCGGACAGCAGCCGCGTCACCAGTCCCACCTTCACGGACGTCGGCGCCGCCGGGTCAGTGAGAGCGAGCGAGAGCTGCGGGTTCTGGCCGAGGATCCGGCCGAACCGGAACAGCTCGTCCTCGACCTCGTCGAGGGCGTCGGCCGCCTCCGCCTCCGCCAGCGTCGCCTCGACGGCGAGCTCCTCGAGCGCGTACCTGAGGTCGACGGGACGCGACCAGCGACCGGCGACGGCCGCCGAGACGACGGTGAGCGCCCCCTGGCTGATCTGCCCGCCGAGCAGACGGGCCGCGAGGCCCGTCCGCGACTGGGGCGGCGCGCCCGGGTCGGTGAGGGCGCGCCGAACCGTCGGCTCGCCCCCGACGAGCGTGGCGACCGCGCTGAGATCGCCGGCGATCCGACGGACCTCGGGCGCGACCGAACCGGCGGTTGCGCCGATCGGCACCGCCGTCACCTGGTCGAGGACCGACCTGGCGGCGGCGAGCGACTGCCGGCTGGCTCCCTCCACCGTCAGACTCCCGGCCCGGCCGGGACGGCGTCAGGCTGCGGAGCCTCGTCGAGACCCGCGATGAAGTCGTCGACGAGCTGCCGCTGGCGGGTGTCGTTCTCCAGCTCGCGGCCGACGATCCGGGTCGCGAGCTCGAGCGCGATCTCACCGATCTCACGGCGCACGGAGGCCACGACCTGGGCACGTTCCGCGACCAGCGCCGCGTCCGCCCGCTCGCGGATCTCGGCGACCTCCTGCTGCACCTGCGTGCGCAGCTCCTCGACGATCTGCCGTCCCTGTGCCTGTGCGTCCTCGCGGATGCGAGCCGCCTCCGAGCGTGCTTCGGCGAGCTGGGAACGGTACTGCTCGAGCAGGGCCTGTGCCTCGCGCTCCGCCCGTTCGGCGCGGTTGAGACCACCTTCGATACGTTCGGCCCGCTCGGCATAGGTCTTACGGATCTGTGGGTAGATCTTCCAGAAGAAGAATCCGACGAGAAGACCGAAGGCCAGCAGGCCGACGATCAGCTCGGCGAGCGGTGGCACAAGGACGCTGTCCTCGTGTTCCGCGCCTTCTTCGGCGGCGGCTAGAACTAGATTCTGCAGCACAGGGCGCCCCGGATCAGGTGAAGACGAACGGCACGACGAAGCCGATGAGGGCGAGCGCCTCGACGACGGCGAAGCCGATCAGCATGTAACGGAAGGCCACCTGCTCGGCCTCGGGCTGGCGGGCGATGGCCTGGATACCCAGACCGAAGATGATGCCGACGCCGATGCCAGGGCCGAGGGTCGCGATGCCGTAGGCCACCGTGCCGATGTTGCCGCTGATCGCGTCATCAGCGGCGAGCAACGTGGCCGCGGAAAGAGACATCGTAGGGATCCGTCCTTCTGTGGTCGGTGCACCGGGGCTCTCCCACGGTGCGCGTGGGTCGATTCAGGTTCAGGCCCGCGCCACCGCGCCAGCGGCGGTGACCGGCGCACTTGTTTCGTGGCCGTGGATCGGGGAGTGGTCCGCCGCGTGGTCTCCGCCGCCGTGCGAGGAGATCGCGCCGCCGATGTAGGCGGCCGTGAGGACCGTGAAGATGTAGGCCTGCAGCACGTCGATCATCAGCTCGAACAGCGTGAGAGCGATCGCCATCAGGCCGGAGACCAGCCCGAACACGAACTGGGGCTTCGGCAGCAGGTAGTCGGCGCCCAACGCGAAGACCAGCAGCAGCATGTGGCCGGCGAACATGTTGGCGAACAGCCGGATGGCGAGGGTGGCGGGGCGGGCGATCATCGTCGAGACGAACTCGATCGGAGCCAGGATGACCTTCACGAACAGCGGCGCGGTCGGCGCCGGCACCAGCATGTCCTTGAAGTAGGTACCGGCCCCGTGTTCGCGGATACCGACGATGTTGAAGATGAACCAGCTCACCGCGGCCAGGATCATCGGCAGCGCGATCCGCGACGTCGTCGGGAACTGCGCGACCGGAATGACCGCCATGACGTTGGAGAGCAGGATGAAGCAGAAGAGAATTGTCAGGTACGGGGAGAACGTCCTGCCTCGCTCGCCGATGACGTTCTGAGCGATCTGGAGATCGACGAAGTCGTAGATCGACTCGCAGAAGTTCTGGAGCCCGCGCGGCACCAGCGTCGCCTTGCGGAACCCCAGCCAGAGGAAGCCGCCAACGAACAGCGCGACGAACAGAGTCAGCGCGGACCACTTGTTGAAGTAGAAGTCGATCGGGCCCAGGTCGAACTCGAACCAGCTCTTCGGCTTGAAGACATCGGGAGTCGGCCCGTGGAAGCCGTCATCGGCCGCCAAGAGCACCGATCCGCTCGGCACTTCCGATACCTCCAAGATCATTTATGCTGACAAAGTTCGCGATCCCCCCGGGGTCGGATCGACCTCACCCTATACGGGATGGGCCGCCGCTCCGGGCAATCGAAGACGCGCGGATGACCGTTGGACGCAACCCGCTCACAGCCCCGGCGGCAAGGGACACGCTGTCCCGGACCCGGCGCGGTCGACGCGGGGACGTCCTGTGTCGAAGGCATCTTCACGACGCTCTTCGACAGGGCAGATGCTATCTGCCCGGGCGCTGGAGAGCACTGGTTGCAGGACTAAGATCTCCGACAGACAGTCGAACGTTCATCTTCCGTTGGGTTTTTGGACATGTTGTCACACTACGTCATCGACACACTGCCCTGAGCACCGTCAGCGGCGGGCTCCGAACCGGTAGATGACCAGATAGAGCGACGCGATGATGCCGACGATGAGCCCGATCGGGAAGAACAGGGCGTCGAAGCCGGCGAGCCGATCGATCCCCAGACCGACCAACCCCCAGAAGCCGCCGCCGGCGATGAGCGTGCCGATGACGCCCCAGGCTTCGCCCGGCGGTGGATTCGGTGACGCGGCCGAGCCCGAGCTTAGTCTTTCTTCCCTTTCACCATTGTCCTTTTTGCCCGAATCTTCACGATCGGGCCCGTTGGTGCCGTTCGCCATCACGTTGTTCCTAATCCTGGATCACCGCTGATCCGCTGATCCCCGGCCGCCCCGAGGCTCGTCCTCACCGGTCCGGCGGCCTGTCCTCGCCGGTCCCCCGGCTGGTCCGCACCGGCCGCCGGCCGATCCGCACCCGGCCCCCGGCTGGGCGCACGGCCACCGGTCATCGCGGTGGCGGCCGCCACGGTCTACGGCTGTTCGCCGGACGCCCGCGGCGGGCGCGCGGCCGCGGATGACGGATTCCCCCGGACGGGGCCACCGGGGCGAGCGACCCGCGACGGATCGAGCGGAGCGACGCGGGACGGATCGAAGGTCGCCGGATCGTAGAACGGCACGCGCAGCCTGGTGGCGGCCCAGACCTCGGCGCCCACCCAGCACAGTGTCGCAGCCATGATCGACCAGGCGAAGCTGGGCAGGTCGATCGCCGTCGCGTCGCGCAGCGCCACCAGGACGACCCCCAGAGTGGCGACCTTCGCCGCGTAGATCCCGAGCGCGGCCGGCAGCAGCATCGTGGTGGCGCCGCGCCGGGCGACCGCGACCAGGGCGAGCTTGCCGAGCGCGAAGAACGCCGCCACCAGGCCGACCGCGAGGGCTCCGCCGGCGGTTCCGGCCGCGCCCCGAATGGCGCCGGTCAGCACAAGGACCACAGCCAGCAGCACCGCCATCGTGCACAACCCGGCGCGCAGCGCCGGGCGAGCCGCGGCGATCATGCGCGCCGGGCCGCGCGCTGGCCCGTCAGAAGAAGGGCGAGCAGCGCGAGCAGCCCCACGCCGACTGTGGCGACGAGGATCGGCAGCGGCGAGTCGGAGAAGGAGGCCGCCACTCCCCCGAAGCCGACGAGCGCGGCCCAGAAGTACATCAGCAGAACCGCCCTGACGTGGGAGTTGCCAATCGAAAGAATTCGATGATGCAGGTGCATCTTGTCCGCCGCGAACGGCGAGCGACCCGCCTTCGTCCGCCGGATGACCGCGAGCCCGAAGTCGAGCACCGGGACGGCCAGCACCGCCAGCGGGATGGCCAGCGGAATCAGCGACGGAAGCTGTTGGGAGGGTCCAGCGTAACCCCCGTACGCGACCTGACCGGTCACCGAGATCATCGAGGCGGCCGAGAGCAGCCCGATGAGCATCGAGCCAGAATCCCCCATGAACAGCCGGGCCGGGTTGAAATTGTGCGGAAGGAAGCCGACACACACCCCGGCGGTGACCGCGGCGAGCAGCGCGGCCGGTGAGGCCCGGTAGAAGCCGTTGGTCACCGCGATCTGGTAGGCGAAATAGAACGTGGCACCGGCCGCGATCGCGGCGACCCCGGCGGCCAGCCCGTCCAGGCCGTCGATGAAGTTCATCGCGTTGACCAGGATGAGCGTGGCGAAGATGGACAGCGGGACGGCGGTCTCCGGCCCGAAGCTGAGTGTGGTCTCGCTGTTCCGGTCGATCGCGAAGGACCACTGCACGCCGAGCAGGACCATGACACCGGCGGCCGCGACCTGACCGGCGAGCTTGGTCAGCGAGTCCAGCTCCCAGCGGTCGTCGGCCGCCCCCAGCAGGCAGATCAGCGTGCCGGCGACCAGGACGGCACGAGTCTCCGACCAGTCCCGGGAGACTACGGAGAGGAACGGCAGCTGATCGGCCACCTCGAGGCCCGCGTAGAGCCCGGCCAGCATCGCCAGGCCACCGAGCCGCGGGGTGGGCGTCGCGTGCACGTCCCGGGCCCGGGGCCGGGCGACCGCCCCGACGCGGAAGGCGATCCAGCGGGCGATCGGCGTCGTGAGGAAGGTGACCGCCGCCGCCACCGCGAAGACGAGCAGATACTCGCGCATCCCTACCTGTTCCGCCGTTTCATCCTGCGCTGCCCCGGGCTCTCATCGTGCGCCAGCCGGCGCGGTCGCCCGCGGCCACCCGCAGCCGCGAGCGGGCCGTGGCCCGCGGCCACCCGGCTATCTCGGATAGGCCGGATGACGGTTGACCAGCACGGACACCGCGGCGGAGACGTCGGCCGCCGCGGACGGGTCACGCACCGCACGGGCGATCAGACCGGCGATCTCCTTCATTTCGCCCTCCCGCATGCCCTGCGTCGTCACCGCGGGAGTGCCCACCCGGATGCCGGAGGAGATCGCGGGCGGCTGCGGGTCGTACGGGATGGCGTTCTTGTTGAGCGTGATGCCCGCCGCGTCGCAGCGTGCCTCGGCGTCGCGGCCGGTCACGCCGAGCTCCCGCAGGTCAAGCAGGGTCAGGTGGGTGTCGGTGCCGCCCGCCACCGGCCGGACGCCCTCGGCCGCCAGCCCCTCTGCGAGGGTCTGCGCGTTCGCGATCACCTGGTGGGCGTAGGTGGCGTACTCGGGGGTCGCGGCCTCCTTGAGCGCCACCGCCTTCGCCGCGACGGCGTGCATCAGCGGCCCGCCCTGGCTGAACGGGAACACCGCCTTGTCGATGCGGGCGGCCAGCTCCCCCCGGCAGAGGATCATGCCGCCGCGCGGGCCGCGCAGCACCTTGTGCGTGGTGAAGCTGACGACGTCGGCGTGCGGCACCGGGCTCGGCAGCGCGCCGCCGGCGACCAGCCCGATGAAGTGCGCCGCGTCCACCATCAGCCAGGCGCCGACCTCGTCGGCGATCGAGCGGAACGCGGCGAAGTCGATGCGGCGGGGGTAGGCCGTCGCCCCGCAAATGATCATCTTGGGCCGGTGCTGCAGGGCCAGCTCACGGACCTGGTCGTAGTCGATGAGCTCGGTGTCCTCCCGGACCCCGTAGGCCACGACGTCGAACCACCGCCCGGAGAAGTTGACCCGGCTGCCGTGCGTCAGGTGCCCGCCGTGCGGCAGCGACATCGCCAGGACGGTGTCCCCCGGTGTGAGCAGGGCGGCGTAGACGGCGAAGTTCGCCTGCGTGCCCGAGTGCGGCTGCAGGTTCGCGTGCTCGGCGCCGAACAGCTCCCGGGCCCGCGCGATGCCGATCTCCTCGGCGCGGTCGACCACCTGGCACCCGCCGTAGTAGCGGCGCCCCGGGTAGCCCTCGGCGTACTTGTTCGACAGCGTGGAGCCGAGCGCCGCGAGCACCGCCGGCGAGGTGAAGTTCTCGCTCGCGATGAGCTGGAGGCCGCCGCGCAGCCGCTCCAACTCGTCGACCACGACCGCGGCGATGTCCGGATCGGTGGCCCGCAGCTGGTCGAAGTCCGGGCCCCAGAACGGAGTACTCACGATGACCCACCTCCCGCCGGCTCGATGCCCAGGATATGACCGCCCGCCCCGGGCCCGCGCGTCGCCCGCCGGCTCAGCCGCCGGCTCGCGCGGGGCCCAGCCGGCGGCCAGCCCGGGACGGCGGCCGGCCCGCGCAGGTCAGCGGGCGGCCGGTTCCCGCACGAGGGGCAGCACCGAGCGCAGCGCCGCGAAGTCGACCGCCCCCTCACGGATCACAGTGGGAACCGGCCCCGTGCAGTCCACGATGGTCGACGCGGTGCCCACCGGGGTGGTCCCGCCGTCCAGGTAGACCGCGGCGGCACCGCCGAGCTGCGCCACCGCGTCGACCGCGCTCGTCGCCGGCGGACGTCCGCTGATGTTGGCGCTGGAGACGGCCATCGGCCCCGTGCGCCCGAGCAGCTCGATGGCCACCGGGTGCAGCGGCATGCGGACGGCGACCGTCCCCCGGGCGTCGCCGAGATCCCAGCGCAGGGACGGTGCGTGGTTGACGACCAGCGTCAGCCCACCGGGCCAGAACGCCCGGACGAGATCCCGGATGTGCCCCGTGACCTGCTCGGCCAGGCCGTCGAGGGTCCGCCACGAGCCGACCAGCACGGGCACCGGCATGTTCCGCCCGCGCCCCTTCGCCGCGAGCAGCGCGGTGACGGCGTCCCGGTTGAACGCGTCGGCGCCGATCCCGTAGAGGGTGTCGGTCGGCAGCACGACGAGCTTGCCGCGGCCCACCGCGTCGGTGGCGGCGTCCAGCCCGGCCTTGCGCTGCCCCTCGTCGGAGCAGTCGAAAACCTGCATCACACGTCCTCTCCGGCGCCGCGCGGCGGGCGCGGCCCCGGCGGGTTCCAGCGGGCGGTGACGAACCGGTCCCGCCCGGCGAGATCGGGATGATCCACGATTTCGGACCACGAACCAGCCCACCAGCCCTCGCCGGCGAGCAGCGCGGGCACCGTCTGGCCATGTCCGTCCGCGTGTTCCATGACCAGTAAACCGCCTGGCCGCAAGAGTCCCCCGGCAGCGGCCACGACCGCGCGCGGCCCGTCCAGGCCGTCGGGCCCGCCCCACAGGGCCGCCGGCGGATCGTGCCGGCCGACCTCGGGCTCGACCCTCGGCCGTTCATGATCGGGCAGATACGGCGGGTTGCTGATGACGACGTCGACCCGTCCCGCGAGGTCAGTCAGGACCGTGCCGACCGGCGCGACCGGCCTGCCCGCATCTGTTGGCGACCGCGGGATGCCGATGTCGGCCTGGTGCACCCGCACCGGCAGGCCCGTGCGCTCGACGTTGCGGCGCAGCCAGCCGAGCGCCGCCGGCTCCAGCTCCACCGCGTGCACCTCGGCGTTCGGCACCTCGTCGGCCACCGACAGGGCAATCGCCCCCGAACCCGCACAAAGATCAACACAGATTGGACGTCCAGCCACGACCGCGTCGGGCGATCGCAGGGCCGCGATCGCCCACTCGGCCACCCACTCGGTCTCCGGGCGGGGGATGAACACCCCGGGCCCGACGGCGATGTCCAGGTGGCGGAAGCCGGCGAGGCCGGTCAGGTGCTGCAGCGGGATCCGGCTCGCCCGCCGTTCCACCAGCACGCGCAGCTCGCCGGCCGCGGCCGGTTCGACCCGGGTGACCAGCGCGAGCCGGCCGCGCGACACCCCGAGCACGTGCGCCGCCAGCTGTTCGGCGTCGCCGCGGGGGCTGGCGACGCCGGCCGCGGCCAGCCGGGCCGTCGCGGCGGCGAGCTCGGCGGCGAGCGTGGCGTCCGCGTGGTCGGCCCGCGTCGTGGACGCGGCCGGGCCTGTCACGGCGTGGCCGCCATCCGGGATTCCAGGTCCGCCTCGGTCAGGGCCTCGATCACGGCGTCGAGGTCGCCGTCCAGCACGGCCTCGAGGTTGTGGGCCTTGTAGCCGATGCGGTGGTCACTGATCCGGTTCTCGGGGAAGTTGTAGGTGCGGACCTTCTCCGAGCGGTCGACCGTGCGCACCTGGCTCGCCCGCGCCGCCGCCGCCGCCGTCTCGGCCTTCTCCCGCGCCGCGGCGAGCAGCCGGGCCCGCAGGATGCGCATCGCCGACTCCTTGTTCTGGAGCTGGCTCTTCTCGTTCTGGCAGGAGACGACCACCCCGGTGGGCAGGTGCGTGATGCGCACCGCCGAGTCGGTGGTGTTGACGCTCTGGCCGCCCGGCCCGGACGAGCGGAACACGTCGATCCGCAGGTCGTTCGGGTCGACTTCGATGTCGACGTCGGCCGCCTCGGGCAGCACCAGCACGCCGGCCGCGGAGGTGTGGATGCGCCCCGCCGACTCGGTCACCGGCACCCGCTGTACCCGGTGCACACCGCCCTCGAACCGCAGCCGGCCGAAGACCCCCTGGCCGGGGGCCGCCGTCCCGCGGGACTTGACGGCCACGCTGACGTCCCGGTAGCCGCCGAGGTCGCTGGGGTTCGCGTCCAGGATCTGGGTGCGCCACCCGCGCCGCTCGGCATAGCGCAGGTACATGCGCAGCAGGTCGCCCGCGAACAGCGCGGACTCCTCACCGCCCGCGCCCGCCTTGACCTCGAGGATGGCGTCCCGGCTGTCGTCGGGGTCGACGGGCACCAGGTAGGCCCGCAGGCGGGCGGCGAGATCGGCCTGGCTCGCCTCGAGGGCCACGACCTCGTCGCGGAACGACGGGTCCTGCTCGGCGAACTCGCGGGCGGTCTCCAGGTCACCCTCGACGCGCTCCAGCCGCTGCGCGAGGTCGACGGGGGTGGCGAGCTCGGCGTACCGGCGCGTCAGCTCCCGGGCCCGCGCCGGATCGTTGTGGATGTCCGGATCCGCGAGCCGCTTCTCGATGTCGGCGTGCTCGGCGATCATGCCCGCGAGCGGGGAGGTCATCAGGGGTTCCTTCAGGTCGTCGGGACGCGAACGGCGCCCGCCCGGGGATCCGGGACGGGCGCCGAGGACGACCTACTTCGCGCCGCCGACCTTCTGGCCCGGCTGCCGGCGACCGAAGCGCCGCTCGAACTTCTCGACCCGGCCACCGACGTCGAGGATCTTCTGCTTGCCGGTGTAGAACGGGTGGCACTGCGAGCAGACCTCGGCGCTGATGGCGCCGTTCTCCTTGGTCGACCGCGTGGTGAACGTGCTGCCGCACGTACAGGTCACCGTGGTCTCGTGGTACTGCGGGTGAATATCAGCCTTCATGATCCCTCTTCCGATGTGGCCGCCGGGTCGCCGCCGCGGGAGCGGACGGCGTGAACCGGAGCCGGTTGTCGCCAGTGTGCCAGACCCGGTGACCCGGGCCGGACCAGCCAGCCGCCGACGACAACGCCGCCGCCGGGCCCTGGTGTTCCCGGGCCCGGCCGGGGGCTGCCGCCGGACGGCGGGTCAGTCCTGGGGCGGTGCCGTCTTCGCGATCTGCATCAGGAACTCGTAGTTCGTCCTGGTCTGCTTCAGCCGGTCGAGCAGAAGGTCGAGCGCCTGCTGCGGCTCCCGGGTGTGCAGCACCCGGCGGAGCTTGTGCATGATCGCAAGCTCGTCGGGGGCCAGCAGGATGTCCTCCTTGCGGGTACCGGAGGCGTCGACGTCCACCGCCGGGAAGACCCGCTTGTCGGCGATCTTCCGGTCCAGCTTGAGCTCGGCGTTGCCGGTGCCCTTGAACTCCTCGAAGATCACCGTGTCCATCGTCGAACCGGTCTCGACCAGCGCGGTCGCGATGATCGTCAGGGAGCCGCCGTTCTCGATGTTGCGCGCCGCGCCGAGGAACCGCTTCGGCGGGTAGAGCGCCGTCGAGTCGACACCACCGGACAGGATGCGCCCCGACGCCGGTGCCGCGAGGTTGTAGGCGCGACCCAGCCGGGTGATCGAGTCCAGCAGCACGACCACGTCGTGGCCGAGCTCGACGAGCCGCTTGGCCCGCTCGATGGACAGCTCGGCGACGTTGGTGTGGTCGGCCGGCGGGCGGTCGAAGGTCGAGGCGACGACCTCGCCCTTCACCGACCGCTGCATGTCGGTGACCTCCTCGGGCCGCTCGTCGACGAGGACGACCATGAGGTGGCATTCCGGGTTGTTCGTGGTGATCGCGTTGGCGATCGACTGGAGCACCATCGTCTTGCCGGCCTTCGGCGGGCTCACTATGAGCGCGCGCTGGCCCTTGCCGATCGGCATCACCAGGTCGATGACCCGCGTGGTCATCATGTGCGGCTCGGTCTCCAGCCGCAGGCGGTCCTGCGGGTAGAGCGGGGTGAGCTTGTGGAACTCCGGCCGGCCGCGGGCCTCCTCCGGCTCCATCCCGTTGATCGTGTCCAGCCGGACCAGCGCGTTGTACTTGTCGCGGCGCTGCTCGCCCTCCTGCGGCGCGCGCACCACCCCGGTGATCGCGTCGCCGCGGCGCAGGCCGTTGCGACGGACCTGGGCGAGGCTCACGTAAACGTCCGTCGGGCCGGTCAGGTAGCCGCTCGTGCGGACGAAGGCGTAGTTGTCCAGCACGTCGAGGATGCCGGCCACCGGGACGAGGACGTCGTCCTCGCGCACCGTCGGCTCGGTCTCGGTCGTGCCGCCCTGCCCGCCGCGGCCACGGTTGCGGCCGCGCTCCCGGAACCGGCCGCGGCGCCGGCCGCCGAACTCGTCGTCGTCCTGGACGCCGCCCTGGGGTGCACGGTCGCCCGGCTGGGTGCGCTCGACCGTCCTGGACCGGTCTGAACCGGCGCGGTCGCCCCGGTCGGCACGGTCGCCCCGGTCGGCACGGTCGCCCCGGTCGGCACGGTCGCCCCGGTCGCGGTCGCCGGCCGGCTGTGAGCGGCCCTGGCGGTCACCGGAACGGTCCCGGTCGCCGCCGGAACGGTCCCGGTCGCCCGAGCGGTCCCGGTCACCGGAGCGGTCCCGGTCGCCCGAGCGGTCCCGGTCGCCCGAGCGCTCGCGGCGGTCGTCACGACCGCGCGTGGGGGTCTCGGAGCCGTTCGTCCCGGCGCGGCCGGAGACGGGCGCCGCGGCGGGCGCGGTCACCGCCGGGCCGTCCGTGGCAGCCGCGGCGGCCTGCGGGCGGGCGGTGTCGTCGGACGACTCCGCACCCCCCGGGCCGGTCGGCAGTGTCTGCTGCTCGCCCGCGGGGCTCGTGACGCCACGAGAGGCGCCCCGCCGCCCGCGCACACGGGTCGGGGCCGACGCCGTCTCTGCCGCGGAGCCGGAAACGGAGCCGCCCGTGGTCGCCTCGGCGCCGCTGGAACCGCTCGTCTCCTGGACGGGAGCGACCGAGCCGGCCGCCGCCCGGGGCGCGGAGCCCACCGCGTCCGCGGCGGGAGCCGCCGCGGACGGAGCGCCCTGCGCGGCCGGGGCCACGGAGGCCGGCGCGGACGCGGGCTGGGAGGTCGGCGACGAGGCCGACGGCACCGATCTGGAGGCCACCTCACCGTTCTGGACGTTCTGGATCGCCGCGATCAGCTGGCCCTTGCGGAGCCTGCCGACCCCGGGGATGCCCATCTGGGAAGCCATGGCCTGCAGCTCGGGCAGGAGCATCGCGGACAGACCGGTACCGGAACGCCGGCGCCGGGGGGCGGAGGACGCGTCAGGCCCGTCCGCGGGGACGTCGACCGACGCGGGCCGGACGGCGTGGTTGCCGTTCGACCGAGTCGTGACGACGGTGTCTACGGACGTCGCGCCGGCCGCGGCGGAACTGTCGACGGGCGAGGCAGGCGCCGCAGACTCACGTGCGCTGTCGGGCAGCACGTCGGTGGTGTCGCTCAAGGTTTTCCTTCCTGGAAGGAACCGGCTTCTCGGGCCGGGCGTAGCGTGTGAACTTTCTTCGCCTGCGCACATGCCGGATGAAGGAGATGTAGCGCCATTCGGACGGCGAGCAACGCGCCCATGAAAGGCGCTGACGGCCGACAGCCGCGAGCGAACCCGATTTCCCGCCGACGGGTGCCGGTACGCCAGCCGAGGCAACGGCGACGAGGTCTGAAGCACCGGGATCCCTGACCAGGACCGGCCACCGTGCGAGGCCAACCGCTGCGGTGAGGCTCCACTGCAGCAAGGCCACCACCGCGTACCAGATCAGGCTGGCGGGGCGAGCACGCGCCGCGGCGCAGCGGGTGCAGTCATCAGACTATCCAGACGGAGACACCTCGGCAACAACCTAGAGACCTCTGGACTTCCCGATGACACCACGAGGGACTCCCTGATGACAGCTTGGAGCCCTCCGCGGGGGTCCGCGCGACCCCTGAACCAGCATCCAGGAACGCAGCGGAGTACCATAATCACTCCGAGGAGTCGACCGCCTCGACTCGAACACCCTCGGTGTCGACAGCCAGCGGGACGACCGAGAAGCCCGGGGCGGCAACGCCGATCGCCGCCGCGGCCTGTCCGCCACCGACCCCGAGCGCCACCACGGACGGCCCGGAACCCGACAGCGCGGCCGGTATGCCGGCGGCGCGCAGCCGCCCGACCAGATCCGCGGAGGCGGGCATGGTGGGAAGGCGGTACGGCTGGTGCATCCGGTCCTCGGTCGCGGTCAGCAGCAGCCGCGAGCGTTCCTCGCCGGCGCCGGCCGCCGGTTCCGCGCCGGACAGCGCGAGCGCGAGCAGCGCCGCACGGCCGATGTTCACCGCGGCGTCGGCATGCGGGACCTGCTTCGGGAGAGCGCCCCGGGCCTGCTCGGTCGACTGGCGTCGCGATGGGACGAACACCACGGGCCGTAGCTCGCCGAGCGGTGCCACCCGGAGAGACCGCGGCACATCGCCCTCGTACCAGGCGACGGTGAGACCACCGAGCAGGGCCGCCGCGACGTTGTCCGGATGCCCTTCGATCGCGTTGGCCACCCGCAGCCGCCCGGCCGGACCGAGCGGCCCGCCGGCGAGGGCGTCGGCGGCTGTGACTCCAGCCACAATCGCTGCGGCGGACGAACCGAGACCCCGCCCGTGCGGGATCCGGTTCACGCAGCGCAGCGCGAGCCCGGGTTGCGCCCACTCCAGCTCGTCGAAGGTGGCGCGAATCGCCCGGACCACCAGATGCGCCTCGTCCGCGGGGACAGCGTCCGGGCCGACCGCGTCGATGGAGAGCCCGGACGGCGTCAGCCGCACGGACACCTCGTCGTACAGCCCGAGTGCCAGGCCCAGCGCGTCGAAGCCCGGGCCCAGGTTGGCGCTCGTGGCCGGGACCCGCAGGCGGACCGCGCCCGGCGGGCGGCCTCCACCCGGCCCGGTGGTGCTCACCGTCACGCTCGCCGACGCACTGACGATCGTGCTCACCCGTGTGCTGACGGAGACATTCGCCGACGCGCTGGCCGTACCGCTTCCCGAGGCGCTGCCGGCGGCACCGGCGGCGAGGCCGTCGGCGGTCGTCACGACCGCTGCAGGCCGAGGGCCCTGGCGGCGCCGGCCACGGTCGGCGGGATGGTCTCGGGCTTCGCCGCGCCGCTGATGGCCCAGTCCGGGTCCTTCAGCCCGTTGCCGGTGACGGTGCAGACGACCCGCTGGCCCGGGCTCAGCCGGCCGTCGGCGTACGTGGCGAGCAGCCCGGCGACGCTGGCGGCACTGGACGGCTCGACGAAGACGCCCTCGCGGCGCGCCAGCAGCCGGTAGGCGGCCAGGATCTGCCGGTCGTTGACCGCGTCGATCAGACCGCCGGAGGCGTCCCGCGCGTCGGTCGCGAAATCCCAGGAGGCCGGGTTGCCGATGCGGATGGCCGTGGCGATGGTCTGCGGCGAGGTCACCACCTCGCCCCGCACGATCGGCGCCGCGCCCGCTGCCTGGAACCCGAACATCCGCGGCCGGCCGGACCGGATCCGGGTGTCCTCCTCGACGTAGCCGCGCCAGTAGGCGGTGATGTTACCCGCGTTCCCGACCGGCAGGCAGTGCACGTCGGGCGCGTGGCCGAGCGCCTCGACGATCTCGAAGGCGGCGGTCTTCTGCCCCTCCAGGCGGTGCGGGTTGACCGAGTTCACCAGCGTGACCGGGAACGTGTCGGCCAGCTCGCGGGCGACCCGGAGGCAGTCGTCGAACGACCCCTCCACCTGGAGCAGGCGCGCGCCGTGCACCAGGGCCTGCGCGAGCTTGCCGAGGGCGATCTTGCCGCTGGGAACCAGCACCGCGCAGGTCAGCCCGGCGCGGGCGGCGTACGCCGCGGCCGAGGCCGAGGTATTGCCGGTGGACGCGCAGATGACGGCCTGGGAGCCCTCTCCCACCGCCCGGCTGATCGCGACCGTCATGCCGCGGTCCTTGAACGAGCCGGTGGGGTTGGCACCTTCGACCTTGAGATGAACATCACATCCGGTCAGCTCGGACAGATGGTCCGCGTGCAGCAGCGGGGTGCCGCCCTCCCGCAGGGTGATCACCGGTGTGTCGGCGGTGACGGGCAGCCGGTCCCGGTACTCCTCGATGATCCCCCGCCAGGCCCGCGACGCGCGCTCGGGGGCACTGCTGCCGGCCGGGTCGCTCGAAACCGGCATCGACGACATCGTGGTCATGACTCAACTCCCTCGACCCGTACCACGCCCGACACCGCACGCACCCCGTCGAGAACCCGCAGGTCCTCGACGGTCGTGGACAGCGCCGCATCCGCGGCCGGATGGGTGACCAGGACGAGGCTGGCGTCGTCGCCGCGGCCGTCCTGACGGACGCTTCTGATGGACACATCGTGCCGGGCGAACGCGCCGGCCACCGCGGCGAGTACCCCGGCCTTGTCCGTGACGTCCAACTGCACGTGGTAGCTCGTGATCGTGGGGCCCATCGGCAGGATCGGCAGGGCCGCGTAGGCGGACTCACCCGGCCCCTGCCGGCCCGCGATCCGGTTGCGGGCCACCGCGACCACGTCACCGAGAACGGCCGAGGCGGTCGGCGCGCCGCCGGCACCACGACCGTAGAACATGAGCTGCCCGGCGGCCTCGGCCTCGACGAAGACCGCGTTGAACGCCTCACGCACCCCGGCCAGCGGATGCGAGCGCGGGATCATTGCCGGATGGACCCGCACGCTCACGCCGGGCCGGTCACCGGCACGCTCGGCGATGGCCAGCGCCTTGATCGTGCACCCGAGCTCGCGGGCACTGGCGATGTCGGCGGCGGTGACCGCGCCGATCCCCTCCCGGTAGACGTCATCGATCGTCACCCGGGTGTGGAAGGCGAGCTGGGCGATGATCGCCGCCTTGGCCGCCGCGTCGAACCCGTCGATGTCGGCGGAGGGGTCGGCCTCGGCGTACCCGAGCTCACCGGCCTCGGCCAACGCCTCGGCGAACGAGGCCCCGGTCTCGTCCATGCGGGTCAGGATGTAGTTCGTCGTCCCGTTCACGATGCCGAGGACGCGGCGGATCCGATCCCCGGCGAGGCTCTCGCGCAGCGGGCGCAGCAACGGGATCGCACCCGCCACCGCCGCCTCGTAGTACAGGTCGACGCCGGCGGCCGCCGCGGCGTCGTGCAGCGTGGAGCCGTGGCTGGCCAGCAGGGCCTTGTTCGCGCTGACCACCGACTTGCCCGACCGCAGCGCCGACAGCAGCCAGCTCCGCACCGGCTCGATCCCGCCGACGACCTCGATCACGATGTCGACGTCGTCGCGGGCGACCAGCGCGCCCGCGTCGGTGGTGAGCAGCTCCCGATCCACCGCAGCGGAGCGGATCCGGTCGGGATCGCGGACCGCGATCCCGACGATCTCCAGCGGCGCCCCCACCCGGGCGCCCAGATCCTCGGTGTGCGTGCCCAGCAGCCGCACCACCTCGGTTCCGACGACCCCGCAGCCGAGCATCGCGATCCTCATCGGGCGCCCGAAACCGCGCCCGCCGTCGATCGTCATTCGCCTCTCACATCCGTTCCGGCGCGCTGACGCCCAGCAGCCGAAGGCCGTTCGCCAGGACGGTCCGGGTGGCCTCGGCCAGCAGCAGTCGAGCCGCGGTGATCGCCGTGGGCTCCTCGTCGCCCTGCGGAAGCACGCGACAGGAGTCGTAGAAGCGGTGGTACGTCCCGGCCAACTCCTCCAGGTACCTCGCGATGCGGTGCGGCGCGCGCAGCTCCGCCGCCGACTCGACCACCCGCGGCAGCTCGCCGAGCGCGCCCAGCAGGTCGACCTCGCGTGGGTGGGTCAGCAGCGACACGTCGACCCCGTCGACGTCGAACGCGGGATCCGCGGAGGTCGCCAGGCCCAGGCTGGCCGCGTTCCGGATGAGCGAGCTGATCCGGGCGTGCGCGTACTGGACATAGAACACCGGGTTGTCGTTCGTCTGCCGCGCGATCGCGTCCAGGTCGAGGTCGAGGGCGGAGTCCATCGACGCGCGCACCAGCGAGTAGCGGGCCGCGTCGACCCCCACCGCGTCGACAAGGTCGTGCAGGGTCAGGAAGTTACCTGCCCGCTTGGACATCTTCACCGCCACGCCGCCCCGCGACAGCGTCACCATCTGGCCGATGAGCACGTCGAGGTTGCGGTCGGGGTCGTCGCCGAAACAGGCCGAGATCGCCTTCAGCCGGCCGATGTAGCCGTGGTGGTCGGCTCCGAGCAGGTAGCAGAGCCGGTCGAAGCCACGGCGCCGCTTGTCGCGGTAGTAGGCCGCGTCGGCGCAGAAGTAGGTGGGCTGACCGTCGCTCTTGATCAGCGCACGGTCCTTGTCGTCGCCGAAGTCGGTGGTGCGCAGCCAGACCGCGCCGTCCGCCTCGTAGACGTGGCCCTGGGTGCGCAGCTCGTCGATCGCGGCGGTGAGCTCCCCCGCCTCGTGCAGGCTGCGCTCGGACTTCCACAGGTCGTACTCGACCCCGAAACCCGACAGCGTCGCGCGGATCTCGGCGAGCATCAGCTCCACGCCGTCGTGGGCGCAGACCGCGAGCGCCTTGTCCTGCTCGGCGCCGCCGTCCTGCTCGGCGCCGGAGGCGGCCAGGAGCTGCTCCAGAGCCGGGTTCGCCGCCCGGACCTTCGCGGCGATCTCGGCGACGTAGGCGCCCTGGTAGCCGTCGGCGGGAGCCGGCTGGCCGCGCAGCGCGGCCAGCACCGACGCGCCGAACCGCTCGACCTGCACACCGGCGTCGTTGACGTAGTACTCGGTGCCGACCTCGTAGCCCGCCGCGGCGAACACCCGGGAAAGTGCGTCGCCCACCGCCGCCCAGCGCGCGGACGCCAGTGTCACCGGGCCGGTCGGGTTCGCGCTGACGAACTCGAGGTTCACCCGGACGCCCTGGGACACCGCGGCGCGGCCGTAGGACTCGCCGTCCCGGACGATCCGGCGGGCGATGCCGCCCAGGGCCGCACCGGCCAGCCGGATGTTCAGGAAGCCCGGGCCGGCGACCTCCACCTCCGCCACACCCGCCTCGACCCGCAGGCGGGCGGCGAGCAGCTCGGCCACCTCCCGGGGCCGGCGGCGCGCCGCCTTCGCGAGCTGCAGGGCGACCGGAGACGCGTAGTCTCCGTGCTCGGGCTGCCTCGGTCGCTCGACGGTGACCGAGTCGGGCACGGCCACTTCCAGGTCGCCGTTCGCGACGGCAGCCCGAACGGCCGCGACGATGGTGTCGGCGAGCTCGGCGGGGGTCATGTCGCGATGCTATCGGCGCGCGGCGTCCGACCGGTTCCCCCGCGTACCAACCATCCAGCGGTCATCGGCCCGCCCACCGATGGGACGGCCCAGGTCGCGCGCCCCGAACGACCCGAAAGCCCGGCCGCCGGCGCTCCCGGAATGCCACGAGGGGACACCTGGCACGAACTCCCGCGCGCCGAACACGCCCCGCCCGACGCACCCTCGGCGGACCGGACTCAGACCGGCTGGCCCGCGGCGAGCCTGCTGACCACCCCGATGAGCATGTCCGGGTCGAACGGCTTGGTCAGGTAGTAGTCGACACCCAGCCGGGCACCACGCTTGATGTCCGCCTCCTGGGCGCGCGCGGTCAGCATGATCACCTTGATGTCGGCGGTCGCGGGATCGTCGCGCAGCCGCGCCGCGACGTCCCAGCCGTTCACCCTCGGCATCATGATGTCGAGGGTGATCACATGCGGCGCGATCTCATGGACGCGCTCGAGACAGTCCGCGCCGTCGACCGCGGTGTGCACCTCGAAGCCTTCCAGTTCGAGGTTGACGACCACGAGCTGACGGATCACGGCGTCGTCGTCGACGACGAGCACCCGGGGGGCGGTGAAGTACACGGCCGAAGCTTACGGGCACGGCGTTGGACAGTCTGCCGATCCCACCTGGTACGGTATGCCTGCTTGCCCTGGAGCCCCCGTAGCTCAGGGGATAGAGCACCGCCCTCCGGAGGCGGGTGCGCAGGTTCGAATCCTGCCGGGGGCACACGACTTGGGGTGTGGTGTGCTCAGGCTTTTGGCCTGAGCCTTGGCGTCGTGTCATGTTGGTCGGGGGGCGGCGCCCCCCGGGATCCCCCTTCGGCGGGTGGCTTCTCAGCTTGCGGTGGTTGGCCCCGTTCGGGGTGGCTGGATGGGCTCGGCTGGCTTGCGGTGGTTAGCTCGCTTCGGGTGGCTGGGTGGGTTCGGCCTGGCTTGCGGTGGTTGGCCCCGCTTTGAGTTGGGTGGATGGGCCTGGCTGGCCCTGGCGGGGTGGTCGGCTCGCCTTCCTGTTCGGCCGGGTTGCCGGGGTTTTGTGCCTTCTGGCGGATGGCGGCGTTGTCGGCAGGCTGTTGGGCGGATCGGCTCTTTCAGCTACGACTTCCCTCATCAGGTGCGGATCGCAGCTGATGGCGGAGAGCCGTATGTGTGGTACCTCACTATCTCGCCGGCCTTTCCGGATGGTCGTGTCCGTCCCGATCTCCACCGCGCGCCGCTCGGCCGCGGAGCGCCCTCGAAGCGAGTTGTCTGAGCCACTCCATGCGCCGCTCACGCAACACGCTTCGGAGCGGCCCCCACCCGACTCGCCGCGATCCGGGTCGCGTCAGAGGCCTCCGATTGTCACGTAGGCGGTGGTGACTATCGCTGCCGCTACGAGCGCGGCGGCTACGGTCTGTGCGGGGGTGTGGCCGTCCAGCTCGTCGTGGTCGTCCGCGGTGCCCGCCGCGTGGGCCTCTGCCAGCCGTGCCTTCCTTGTCTGGACGCGCGCCCAGGCGATGACGGGCACCGCCGCCCAGGTGAAGGCGAGCACCGAGCCGTACACGAACGTGACGACGGTGGCGCAGCTCGCCGCGGCCGCGACATGACCGCTGATTTTCCAGAACCGCGTGATGGCGGTGAGGATGAGCGCTTCGGTGATCATCGCGGCGTACACGGTGACGATGTCCTTCGGCGCGTCCGTCGCGCGGAGCAGCACATAGCCGACGGCAACCGACGCGCAGCCGAACAGCATCGGCTGCATCCGTTTGCTGCGCTCCGGCACATGGTGGTCGGACCAGCGGCGCTGGCGGACGCCGAAAAAAACGAAACTCATCGGGACGACCGTGCCGAACAGGACGGCGATGACTCCCGAGAGAACGCCGTGCCCGAGATCTCGCGCGTCGTGCTGGGCGACCACCGCCAGCAGCGCGGTGACGAGCACGGTGGGCGCGGCGACCTCGGTGATGCCGGAGGCGAACCGCGTCGCGGGCGTCCGCTCCCCCGAGTTCACCCGCCTGCCCCGGCCGCCCGTGTCCATCGCCGTGCTTGTGGCCGTATCAGCGGACGGGTCCGGCGCCGTTTCTCCGGTCGTGTTCCGGTTCTTCTTTCCGTTATTTCCTCTGGTCGGGCTGCTTGTCGTTGTCGTCGTCACGGGATACCTGTCTGAGTCGGTACTTTTCGACGCGGGACGGATTGCGGCAAGATCGTCGGGGGCCAGGCGACCGGGGGAAGGACGGCCAGACACGGATGGACGGCTCGAACTGTCGATACCGCCCTACGAACCGGTCGCGCCGGCCGATTCGATGCTAGACGAGTGGCGGCGAGGCACGGGGCAGCTGAGGAGCGCGGGCTGACAGCCCCGGGTCAGAGCGGCGGATCAAGGCCGGCGGGCCCGGACGTCGAATTCGAACAGGGCCTTGTTTGAGTTCCGCTTGCGAATAACCTCCACCTCGACGTCGGCGTAGCCGAGCTCGCGCAGCATCAACGCATACCAGTCCTGAGCAGGGACACCGTGGCCGTAGAACGTCGAGTTCCCCACGATGTAGGAAACCTGCCCGCCGCGTTTCACCAGTGGTGTGACGGCCTGGAAGTGCAGCCACATGTCGTGGTGGTATTTCCGCACATAGGTCGCCAGCAGCGGCCCGTTCCGGTCGCCGTCGGCCGCGATCCGCGCGCAGACGGCCTCCAGCGCGTCGTCGACCGGGGTGGGCGTGGCCGGCGTCCAGGAGCGCAGGTTGGACGTGGCGCTCCCCCAGGTGCCGCCGATCGCGCGCCAGTCCAGCTCACCGGCGTCGCCGGCGCGGTCGAGGTAGCGCAGCCAGTACATGTACGGCCGGAGCTCGCGGATGTAGGACATCCGGTTCACGTAGGGCGGGCTGGTCAGCACGAGATCGGTTTCGCGCAGGTCCGGCACGACGGAGCGCGAGTCGCCCTCGTAGACGGCGGCGGAGCCCGGCAGGTCGACCCGGGCGGATTCGATCAGGGCTGCCGCCTCGGTGCCGAACAGCGCGATGGTGGCCGTGGCCGTGTCCGGGTCGAAGGAGCCGGGCCGGGTCTCGCCGGCGGCGGCCTTGAACGACATGGACTGATGATTGAAGGCCGCGTTGCTGACGGAGATCAGTACCCGGCACAGTGCGATCTGCAGGAGATCACCCGCCGGTCCTGAATATGCGTCGAGCGCCGCCCGGAGTGCGCGCAGCGCGTGCAGCGCCCCGGGGCTCCACCATTTCTCGATCCGGAAGATGTTCGGCTGCCACAACTCGGTGTCACGGCCCATGCGGGCGGCGGCGTCCCCGGCATCGGCGGCCGCGGTGGCCGCGTCCGCAAGGGTCTGCCGCGGGTATTGGCGGACCTTGGCCCGCCCCAACCAGACGAGGAAGGGATTGAGATCGGCGCTCTGGCCGTGATGGCCGAGCTCGGCCGCGGCGAGCGGGGTCGTCCCCGTTCCGGAGAACGGGTCGGTGATGACCGAGCCGGCGGGCAGGTGGGAGATACGCCCCCGTACGAGCCGGACTCCGTAGGCGGGCGTGAGCCGCAGCCAGCCATGCCGCCCTACGCCCCGGTTCGCCCGGAATGTCATGTGCTCGTTGCGCGCGTGGGACGTCCGGTCGGCTGTCGTACTCACGTGGCCTCCAGGAGAGGGCCGGCGGCGTGGGGAGAGCCCCGGCTCGGGGCTCCGCAGTATGCGCGAGGGGGCCCGGGACGCTTGCGCGGGGGCACGAACGGTCTGGGGCCGATCTGGCCTGGTCGCTGTCCTGTGCGCGACACCCAAACGATCACCATGCCGCAATGGCATAGCCCGATTGGGTGATTTCGGTGGTGCCTTGCCACCTCCGGTGCGTAGTTCCCAAAAGCCCTTCAGAAAGCGACGGACCCTGACGAGGGCCGTCGCGGAGAGGTGTGTCTGGATGCGGCACGCGCTGGTCCTCGGCGGCGGAGGCGTGGCCGGCATCGCCTGGGAGATCGGCCTGTTGGTCGGTCTCGCCGAGGCGGGCGTCGACGTCACCGACGCCGATCTCGTCGTCGGCACCTCGGCGGGCTCCGCCGTGGGGACGATGATCAGCAGTGGCGCGGACCTCGACCTGCTGTACTCCCGGCAGATCGCTCCCGCCGACCCGACCGCCGAACCGACGGTGAATTTCGATTACGGCGAGCTCATGTCGACCCTGGCCCAGGTCACCGCGGGCTCGCGTGGCGCACGCGACGCCCGCGCCCGGATCGGCGCCTACGCGCTCGCGGCCGAGGTCGCCTCGGAGGAGGACCGCTGGCAGATCATCGCCGGGCGGCTGCCCGTCCGCGAATGGCCGCGGCAACGCCTGGTGGTGACAGCGGTGGACGCCGAAACGGGTGACTGGGTGGCCTTCGACCGCGACTCGGGCGTCCATCTGGTCGACGCGGTCGCGGCCAGTTCCGCGCTCCCCGGTGTGTTCCCGCCGGTGACCGTGGATCACCGCCGGTACGTGGACGGCGGTATGCGTTCCGTGATCAACGCCGATCTCGCGGAAGGCCACGAACGGGTACTGATCGTTGCGCCCATTCTGGGCATGGGCATACCCACCGAGGTACGGCGGCTCGAACGCGCGGGCAGCCGGGTCCTCGTCGTGGCCGCGGACGAGGCGTCGCGGGCCGCCTTCGGCTCGAACATCCTCGATCCCGCGATCCGCGCCGCGTCCGCGCGGGCGGGGCGGAACCAGGCAGCCGCGGTCGCGGACAGCGTCCGCGAGCTGTGGAAGGACTGATCCGACAAGGTCCGCGTACAGATCCCCGTACAGCAGATCCCCGTACGACAGGTCCGCGCACGACAGGTCCGCGCACCGGCGCCGGCGGGCCGCCGAGCCCGCCGGCGCCGGCACGGACACGAACCCCGCCGACGCCGGCCGCCGCCGGCCTCAGATGTCCGCGGCGGCGGGGACGACCCGCTCGCCCAGGACCCGTAGCGGCTCGACGTCCCAGATGTCGGCGACGCCGCCGATGGCCACCGAGATGCCGAGCTCGGCCAGTTCGCCGAGCTCGTCGAGGATGCGCCCGACGTTCTCGCCCGACTTGCCCGGGTCGAAGCGGTAGTAGCAGGTCTTGACGATCTCGTCGTAGTCGCGGCCCTCGGCGTCGCAGTGCCGGCGCAGGACGTCGAGCTTGTGCGGCAGGTCAGGGCCGGAGAAGAGGTTGCAGGCCTGCCCGTACTTCGCTACCAGGCGCAGCGTCTTCTTCTCCCCACCCCCACCGATCATGATCGGCGGGTGCGGCCGGGTGAGCGCGGCGGGCGAGTTGAGCGGCCGGGCGAGCTGGTAGTGCTTGCCCGTCCAGGGGCTCTCGTCGTCCGACCACATCCGAAGACAGATCTGCAGGGTCTCCTCGAGGCGCTCGAAGCGCTCGGCGACCGGGGGGAACGGGATGCCGAGCCCGACGGACTCCTGCTCGTTCCACGCCGCGCCGATTCCGAGCATCGCCCGGCCCCCGGAGAGCACGTCGAGGGTACTGATGATCTTCGCGAGGATTCCGGGCTCCCGGTAGACGGTGCCGGTTACCAAGGTCAGCAGGGTCGCCCGGCGGGTGTGCGCCGCCAGGAAGCCCAGGGTGGTGTAGGCCTCGAGCATGTCGTTCTCGGGCGGGCCGACCATCTCGATCTGGAAGAAGTGGTCCATCACCGCCAGGTAGTCGAAGCCGGCCTCGTCGACCTCACGGGCGACCTCGGCGAGCGCGCGGCCCAGGTCGGCAGGCCCCTCGGGCCGGGTGAAGTCGGGAATCTGTACACCAAGTCGCACTTCTTTTTCTCCTCCGGGAGCTCACCGCGGGCCGCGTCGCCCGCGACCATGTCCGGTGGACGTCCGCCCCACCCGGCGACGTTCCCGCATCGGCGGGACAGCACAGGCCGGCGGGCACGGCGCGTTCGCGTCGCCACCGTCCCCGGCATCAAACCCCACCCGCCCGCACAGGCATTCCCCAACGGGCCAGCCCGCGCGCCGCCCACCCGGCCACGTTCCGCCCCCCATGCCCGCCTTGCGCCGCCCCCCATGTCCGCCTTGCGCACACCCCACACCCGCGCCCCGCGGCCACGATCCGAGCACACCCCACGGCCGCGGGCCGGAGCCGCCGTCGGGCCTCCACGACCTATGGCCCACAGCGACGGGCGAGGTGGTGCGCACAACGCCCACCCAGGCACCCGGCCACGGACCACCACCCGTCGCGACCTGCCAACACTCATGTATGAGAATTCCTCTCATGTCCGGGCTTGTCATTCGTTGCACCGGTCACAGCCTGTTCCGGCGACGCGACCCGGCGCGGTCCCGGTGGCGGGGTGCCCGGAACCGCCGTAGCCTTTTCTTTCGGGCGGATCGTTCCGACGGCGCGCCTGGGGGTGCCACGGCCCGTGCCCCGGCGCCCCGCGGTGCCAGCGGCCCACCCGCCGCGGGTGCGATCCCCCTACGAGCGGGCCGAGCCCGGCCCGGGTGTGCCGTGCACGCCCGCGCGCCGGCCGCGCCCATCGAGAGCGGTCCGGCCGCCGAGACCGGCCCAGTCATGTCGGTCACAGCGCCGCTTCCGCGATGCCCGCCCGGGCGCGAGCGCGCGCGTCAGTGCGCCGTCAGCCGGGCCAGGGCGCCAAGGTGGGGAGGAGACCTCTCCTGTACTCGACGCCGCCTGGTCCAGCCGCCCGTCACCACCGTGCGCGGCGGGCCGGTTCCCGGCCGGCCGGCCCGGATCCGGCGAGGTGACGCTTGACGATCTCGCCGCCGGCGCCACGCAGGTTCCGCCTGATCCGCCTGGCGCAGATGCTGTTGCTGCTCGCGGCCGTGCTGTTCGTGGCAGTCACGATCACCGGGACGCGGGGAAGTGAACCGGCCGTCGTCACGCTGCGGTCCTTTGTCACGCTCGTCTCGGGGCTGCTGTGCATCCTGCGTGCCGTCCTGCTGCGCGGTGAGCGGCTGCCCTGGGCACTGTTCGGCGCGGGGATCATCAGCTACGGCACGGCCAGCGTCTACTTCAGCCTCGCGGTCAGCGGCCCGGCCGAGGGGGCGGCGGTCGGGGTGTCGGCGGCGGACGTCGGCTGGCTGCTTTTCTATCCGGCCTGCTACGTGGCCGTCATCCTGCTGCTGCGCCAGCGGGTGCTGCGGTTCCACGCGAGCGTGTGGCTCGACGCGTTGGTCGGTGTGCTCGGGGTGGCCGCGCTCAGCAGCGGCATCGGCGCGCGCCTCACCACGGACGGCCTCGCGGACATCTCCTCTGTCGTGGTCGGCCTGGTGTACCCGCTCGCCGACCTGCTCCTCGTCCTGCTGGTGGTGACGGTCTTCGGGCTGCTGCGCTGGCATCCCGGCCGGGTGTGGTGGCTGCTCGGCGGCGGGCTCGTCGGCTTCGCCCTCGCCGACTCGTGCGTGTTCGTGCTGATGGCGGACGGCGACTACGCGCCGGGCGGCCTGCTGGACATCGTCTGGGTGCTCTCCCTGTTGGCCCCGGCGTTCGCCGCCTGGCAGCGCCAGCCCTGGCGGAAGCCCGCGCGGATGTCCGGCTGGAGCGTGATCGCGGTACCGCTGGTGCTGACCGTCCTCGCACTGGCGCTGCTGGTCATCGGCTCCATGATGGATCTTCCGCTGCTCACCGTGGTGCTCGCGGCGGCGACGGTCCTCACCGCGCTGGCCCGGGCGGCGATGACCTTCGTCGAGGTCCAGCAGCTCGCCGAGAGCAAGGTGCTCGCCCGCACCGACGACCTCACCGGCCTGACGAACCGGCGCGGGTTCATCGAGCGCCTGTCCACACTCGAGGGGAACATCGCCGACGGGGACTCGTTCGCGCTGCTCCTGCTCGACCTCGACCGGTTCAAGGAGATCAACGACTCGCTGGGCCACCATGTGGGCGACGCGCTGCTCGTCGAGGTCGGGTCCCGCATCGCGGGGGCGCTGCGGCCCGGCGACCTGCACGCCCGGCTCGGCGGGGACGAGTTCGCCGTCCTGCTGGAGCACGCCGACGCCGACACCGCCCGGCGGGTGGCCGACCGCGTCCTGGTGGCGCTGTCCGGCGCCTTCGAGGTCGGCGGGATGACCCTGCACGTCGGCGCGAGCATCGGTGCGGCGCTCTACCCGGACCACGCCGCCGACGCACAGACCCTGCTGCAGCGGGCCGACGTCGCCATGTACGGCGCGAAGTCCGGCCGGACCGGGGTGGAGTACTACCGCCCCGGCGCCGAGGTGAACACGCTGCTGCGGCTGGACATGATCGAGTCGCTGCGCGCCGCGCTGGGCACCGGTCAGCTCGAGGTTCATTACCAGATCAAGGTCGAGCTCGACTCGGGTAGGTCGCACGGCGTCGAGGCCCTCGTGCGGTGGCGCCATCCCACCCGCGGCCTGCTGACGCCCGAGTCGTTCGTGCCGCTGGCCGAGCAGGCCGGCCTGATGCGGATGCTCACGATCGAGGTGCTCGAGACCTCGCTCGCCCAGTGCCGGCGGTGGCGCGAGGCCGGCCTGGAGGTCGCCGTCGCGGTGAACCTCTCCGCCTCCGACCTGCTCGACCGCGCGTTCCCCGACCAGGTGCGCGGGCTGCTCGCCCAATACGAGCTGCTGCCGTCCGCGCTCGAGCTGGAGATCACCGAGACGACGCTGATGCTGGACCGGGTACGCACCGCGGCGGTGCTCGGCGAGCTGCGCGAGCTCGGCGTGCAGATCGCCGTCGACGACTACGGCACGGGCTACTCCTCGCTGGCGTACCTCCAGGAGCTTCCGGTCGACATGCTGAAAATGGACAAGTCGTTCGTGACGAGGCTCGAGGACGGATCCGGGCTGCGCCGCGCGAAGGCGGAGGCGATCGTCCGGTCGACGGTTGGACTCGCGCACGCGCTGGGCCTGCGGATCGTGGTCGAGGGCGTGGAGAGCGCGAGCACGCTCGACAAGTTGCGGAACTACGGCTGCGACGTCGCCCAGGGCTACTTCCTGGGGCGCCCGCGGCCCGCGGACGAGGTCACGGCGATGCTGTCGTCACCGGTCGTCCGGGCGGCGGTCGACACGGCCGCCGACGAGGCGACGACGGAGGCCACGACGACAGCGCAGGCGGCGGCGGAGGTGGCAGCTGAGGTGGTCGATGTGTCCTCGGCGGAGGCTGCGGGCGAGGCGGTCGCGGTGGCCCAGGCTGAAGCCCTTGCCCAGGCGGAGGCGGTCGCACAGGCGGAGGCTGCCGCCACGGCGGAGGCCGCGGCCAGGATCGCGGCCGAGATCGACGATCACGATGACGGCGGCACCGGCGCGCGAACCCCCGCGGGCCAGTTGTGGGGCTGACCCCGCCGCTACCCGAACCCCCCCGGTCGGGCTGGGATCATCCCCTGATCGAGCCATACCTGGAGCGGGCAGCCGCCTACGGACCGGTGGCGGCGGGCGGGGGGCTCACCCCCCCGGCGCTGATCGGCGCCTACCGCCGCGGGGCCTTCCCCTGGCCGGCGGACGACCTCGCCGAGGCGGCCGAGTTGCGCGGAGCACTGCGCGCGGCGGCCGCGCGCGGCGTCATCCCGCTCATCGGCCACGTGCCTGAACGCACCGCCGGTGCGGCTGGTGCGGCCGCCGCCGCCGGCGCGGCTGGCGCCGCCGGTGACAGCCCGGGTGACGACGTGGACCCGCCCTGGTGGTGCCCGGACCCGCGGACCGTCCTCGCGCCGGGCGAGATGCGGATCCGGCGCTCACTCGTCATCCGGATGCGCAACAGCACCTGGACCAGCACGCTCAACGAGTGCTTCGTGGACGTCGTCCGGGCCTGCCGCCGCGACGGGCCGCACCAGTGGATCACCGAGCAGCTGATCGAGGGCTACGCCAGGCTCCACGCCCTCGGCTGGGCACACAGCGTCGAGATCTGGGACGGCGACGCGCTCGTCGGCGGGATGTACGGCGTCCAGGTCGGACGGGTCTTCATGGGCGAGTCCATGTTCCACCGGGCCTCGGACGCCTCGAAGGTCGCGCTGGTCGACTTCCTCGACCGTTTCGGCCGGGCCGGCGGCGCGCTGCTGGACGTCCAGCTGACGACGGCGCACCTGACGACACTCGGGGCCCGGGAGGTGCCGCGCGCGGAGTTCCTCGCGACGCTGCGGGCCGTCCGGGACGACGAGGCGCGGATGGTCTGCGACCGGCTGCCCGTCTCCCGCCTGGCGCCGCCGCGCAAGCCGGGCCCCGCCGAGACCCGCCCCCCGAGACGCCCACCGGCGCCGCCCGGGGAGCCCGCCGACCCGGGCCGGGCCGCGCGGTGACGGCCGGGCCCGGAGGCCGGGGCTCTGGCAGGGCGCTAAAACACTAGATCTTGCGCAGGAGCATGGCGAGGTTCCAGGTGACGACCTCACGAGCGCCGGGGACGCGCAGGATGACCTTCGCCCAGTCCGGCAGGTAGCGCGGCATCGCGTCGACGACGACCACGTCGGAGCGCTGGTTGGCCCAGGCGAGGGTGCCGGCGACGGACACCGGGAACAGCGTCTGGCCGAACCGGTTCTTCGGCGGGCGGCCCTGCCGCTTCTCGAAGCGGTCGGCGGCGCGGTCACCACCGAGGTAGTGCCACGGCGCCGTCTCGTGCCCGCCCCACGGCGAGAGCCAGTTCGTGTAGCTGAGGAAGATCAGCCCGCCGGGGCGGGTCACCCGCACCAGCTCCGAGCACATCCGCCACGGGTCGGGTACGTGCTCAAGCACGTTCGAGCTGTAGCAGAGGTCGATCGAGTCGCTCCGGAACGGCAGCTCGAGCGCGCTCCCACGGATCCGGCCGGGCACATCGAGACCACCGGCCTCCATCTCGGAGACGTCGGGCTCGACCCAGTAGTACCTGGCGCCCGCGTCGAGGAACGCGGACCGGAAGTAACCGGGGCCGCCGCCGACATCCAGCACCAGCTGGCCGGACAGCGTCGTGTACCGGCGGAGCTGGCGGACGGAGTCGGCCGCGATGAGCGAGTAGAAACCGGCCGGGTCGACCGGCTCCTTGCGGTGCGCGCGGAACAGCGTGACCGACCGGGAGAGACCGAAGCCGGAGTACGGCAGGTCGCGCACGGCGGGCCGGTCCCCCGACGCCCGCCTGCTGGACGTTGGCGTGCTCGAAGCCGGCGCGCTCGACGTCGGGGGGCTCGAGGCGGACGCGGTCTCGGACATGCCGGGGACGATAACACTGTGCCCCCACAGGGTTGTCCGCCCGTGGCGGCGCCCGGCACAGCCGGCCCCCGATCAGAGCAGCCGGCCCGCCGGCCTCGCCCGCTCGGCCGGCGCAGAGCGGGGGAATCTCCGCCATCGGTGGAAAAAGCCCCTTCTCCGAGCTAATGTGCATACATAGATCTTCGCCGTGCGCCACGATCTTCGCAATACGATTTACGGCGCACCGGGCGGCACTCCGTCGTTTCTTTCGTTTCCCGTGACCCGGAGAGAATGTTTCCGGCGATCCTGAAAGGCCGGTGACGGCGATGGCGCCGATGCCCGCATGCCCGACCTGCGACCGGAAGTAGGAAGCCGGTGTCGCAGACCTCGGAATCCCTGCCCTCGTCCAGCGAACCGGCCCGCAGGCCAATGATCGATGTCCCGGCACCACCCACCACAGTCCGGACGGCATCGGTAACAAAACCGCTCTCCCCACAACAGATCTCCCCGCACCTGGCCGACCCCGCGGCGCCGGCCGCCCGCGAGGCGCCGCCCGGGCCCGCACCCGCACCCGGAGCCGGAACCCCCAGTCACGCCGGGACTCCCCCGGCCGGGCGCCCGCAGGCCCACGTCGGCGCAGGCATCCGCCACGTCCTGGCCCGGCCCTACGGCGTCATGGCGGAGATGGACCACATGCGCCGCCAGTCGCCGTTCTACGACTCGCGGGTGGACGAGATCGACGGCCGGCGCATTCGCATCGGCGACCGTTGGCTGATCGATTTCGCGTCCTGCAACTATCTCGGATTCGATCTCGACCGCGAGATCATCGAATCCGTTCCGGAGTATCTGGATCTCTGGGGAACCCACCCGAGCTGGTCACGCATCATCGCTAATCCACGACTGTTCGTGGAGATCGAGGAGACGCTGGCGGACCTTCTCGGCGCGCCGGACACGCTGTTACTCCCGACCATCAGCCATATCCACCTGTCGGTGCTGCCCGCACTCGTCGGCCAGGGCACCCTGTTCGTCGAGCTGCATGCGCACAGCTCGGTGCATGACGGCGCCACGATGGCGCTGGGCCGCGGCGCCACCGTCCGGCGCTTCCGGGAGGACCGGCTCGATCGGCTGGAACGCCGGCTGCGGGCATGTACCGCCTATCCCCGGGTCGTGGCGATCGACGGGGTGAACAGCATGACGGGCAACGGCCCGCCGCTGGCAGAGCTGCTCGAGCTGGTCCGGGCGTACGAGGCCGTCCTGTACGTCGACGACGCCCACGGCTTCGGGGTCATCGGCGAGCGCGCGCCGGACGAACCCACCCCGTACGGCCTGCGCGGCAACGGGATCGTGCGGCACCTGGGGCAGAGCTACGACGACCTGATCCTGGTCGGCGGGTTCTCGAAGTCCTACTCCTCGCTGCTCGCGTTCGCGACGTGCCCGACCGAGCTCAAGGACTTCCTGAAGACGATGGCCAACCCGTACATCTTCTCCGGCCCGCCCCCGGTCGCCTCGCTGGCGACCGCGCAGGTCGGGCTGCGGGTGAACGCCGAGCGGGGCGAGCGGGCGCGGGTGGCCCTGTACGGCCTCACCGCCCGCCTGTTGGCGGGGATCCGCGCGCTCGGGCTGACCACGCTGAACACCTCCGGCTACCCGATCATCGAGATCCCGCTGATCGACCCGGCGCGGGCCGACGCGCTCGGCGCTTTCCTCTACGAGCGCGGGATCTACGTGACGGTGGCGCCGTTCCCGCTGGTGCCCCGGGAGCAGGTCGGGGTGCGGATCCAGGTGACCGCGGCCAACACCGACGCCGAGATCGACACCCTCCTGGACGTCCTCGACGCGGCGGCGCGGCGCTTCCCCCTCGCCCGGATCGGCTGACCGCCCGGGCGCGGCTGGCTCGACGGATACGCCCCGGGCCAGCCGCCGCGCCGTCAGATCAGGCGGAGCTGGCGGCCGGCTGACCGGCGGCGTGCGGCGGCGGCTGTGCCCTGCGCGGCCCGCGTGCGCTTGTCGAGATGACGTCCGTCGATGGCGGAGAGGAACGCCGACGGGCCGGTGTCGGCCAGGTCGCCGCCGCGCCGGCGCCGGGCGGCATGGGTGAGGACGAGCTGGCGGCGGGCCCGGGTCATCCCGACGAAGAGCAGCCGCCGTTCCTCCGCCTCGGCGTCGGCCGACGGGCTCGACCCACCCCAGCGCAGCGGTAGCAGGCCGTCCTCGCAGCCGACGATGATGACGAGGCCGAACTCCAGCCCCTTGGACGCGTGCAGCGTGAGCAGGGAGATGCGGTCCGCCCGTGGGTCGAGCCCGTCCACCTCCGTCGCCAGGGTCACCGAGGTGAGGAACGCGCCGAGATCGTCCCCGGCGACCGCGGCCGCCGGGGCGAGCAGCTCCGCGGCGCGCCGGATCTCCGCCTCACTCGGCAGCCGTCCCGCCGGGACCCCGCCGGGCTGAGCGACACCGGGCGCGAGGGCGGCAGCGGTGCCGAGCTCGGTGCCGGCGGCCGCGGCGAGGTCGGCGAGCCGCGCGGCCGCGTCCCGTAGCAGCGCGGTGACCGTACGGGGCGCGGTGTCACGGCGATCGCGCAGCAGGGCGAGCACCGCGGCGACGGCCGGGACGTCCGCGAGCGGGGTGTGGGCATGCTGGCGGAACGGGAACCCGCGGCGCACCAGCGCGTCCATCACCGGCTCGGCCTGGCGCGCCGTCCGGTAGAGCACCGCGATGTCGGCGAACGACAGCCGGCCCCGCTCCGAGCCGTCCACGCCCGAGTCGAGGGAGTGGAACGAGGTGCCGCCGAGGGCCTCCTCGATCAGGTCGGCCACGGCGATGGCCTCCTCGGCCTCGCTCGCGCACTGCCGGACGACGACGGGGCCGTCCTCGTCCAGGCCGGTCACCGCGCGCAGCTCGCGGCCGGGCACGAAGGTGGTGGGCGCGATGGCGTCCAGCGCGGCACCGACGATGGTGGGCGTCGAGCGGTAGTTGCGGGTGAGCGAGACCCGCCGGGCGCCGGGACGGTCCTGCTCGAAGCGCAGGAAGAAGCCGACCTCGGCGCCGCGGAAGCTGTAGATCGCCTGGTCGGGGTCGCCGATCGCGCACAGGTCGGCCGCGGGCGGGCAGAGCTCGCGCAGCAGGCCGTACTGCACCTCGTCGATGTCCTGGAACTCGTCGACCCAGACGTGCCGCCAGCGCCGCTGGTACTCGGCCGCCAGGTCCGGGTTCGACCGCAGCAGCCCCAACGGCAGCGTGAGCAGGTCGTCGAGGTCGACCATGTTGCGATCACGCAGTGCGGCGTCGTAGCGGGCGAGCACCCCGGCGAGCGCGTGGTCCCGGTAGGTGCGCCCCAGGGCGCGCTGCCGCTTGAGCTCGGCCAGCTCCGCCGAGGCGCGGCGCCGCGCCTCGGGACCGTCGGCCCCGTGCATCGCCTCGTCGATCAGCTCCCCGCGGATGGCGTCGTCGGCCACCTGCACCCGTGGCGCCCGCGCGAGCGCCACATGCTGCTCCCGGATGATCAGCAGGCCGAGACCGTGGAACGTCGTCGCCAGCGCGCCGGCGCCGGGCCTCCCCGTGTCTCCTGGTGCCTCGTCCACGGGCGCACCGCTCGCGGACGCCGCCTCTGTGGGCGTGCCGTCCGCGGGTGTGTTCTCGGCGCGCGTCCCGGCCGGGCCTGGCGCGAGCAGGACGTCGAGCCGTTCTCGCAGCTCGCCGGCAGCGCGGCGGGTGAACGTGACCGCCAGGCACTGCTCGGCGGGCACGCCGAGCTCACGGACCCGGTGCGCGATGGCGTGCACGAGCGTGCGGGTCTTCCCGGTGCCGGGGCCGGCGAGGACCAGCATCGGCCCGCCGACGTGCTCGGCCGCGCGTCGCTGGTCGGGATCAAGCCCGTCGAGCACCGACGGCGGGCCGCTGCGCTCCACCGCGTCATCGCCCGGGAACAGGTCACCGGCTTCGGTGACCTTGGCGACGTCGGTAGCTCCGGCAGCTCCAGCGGCCTCGGGGACCTCGGCTGCTTCGGCGGCGCCGGGTGCGAGCGCGGTGCCGCCCCGGCCGGGGGCGCCGCCCCCGCGGGGGGCCGCCGGCGGCGCCCGGGGGGGGGCGGGGGGTGCGGGGGGGCACCGCGGGGCCCCGGGGGG